>JANTHH010000041.1 GCA_024762485.1 Chromatiales bacterium | reverse complement strand
GGTCACCAGCACATCGAGACCCTGGTCGAAGCGGGGGCCCCAGGCGGCCTGGTCACCGACCTTGGGGGCACCGGCGGCGCCGGTACCGTGGCAGGCAAAACAGACCGTCTGGTAGACCTTGGCCGGCTCACGCGCCGCTGCCACCACCGGCGCGGCGGTGGTGGCGCGCCCGACATTGACCTGGCCGAGCGGCTTGATGCGCTCGGCGACGACGGCATCGCGCATGGCGTCCTCGGTGGCAGCTTGCTCGCCATCACCACCCACGTAGTTGGCGGCGATGACAATGATGACGGTGAACAGGACCAGCGCGCCCAGGATCACCAGGAACATGCGCAGGAAGGAGGCGTCGTTTTGTGCGGACACGATAGTGCTCCTCAAATCAGCTAACAGGACAGAAAACGCCGCACCAGTGGCCGACGCTGAAAAAATGCAGCGCGGATTATAGCGTCTTTCGCTGCCCCATGCGCAGCAGCTGACGGCTACTCGACGACGAGCTGCGGTGGCAGGCTCAGCAGCAACTGCGCCCCCTTGCCGATGTCCCGCCCGGTGAACCAGCCGGCATTCACCTCCAGTGCCCAGCGGACCGGCCGCGGTGGACTGAAGACCGGCAACGGCCCCGCCTGCATCTGTGCGGGTTGCATCTGCTGGATATCGATGATGCGCGCTTCCTCGTCGAGGAAGGCCAGTGAGAGGGGGATGCGGGTATCCCGCATCCAGAAACTCACCCGACCGGTGCGGGGAAACAGAAACAACATGCCATGATCAGGCGCCAGCGCGTCCCGCCGCGACAGTCCACAGCGGCGGCTGGCCGGGGCGCTCGCCAGTTCGAGGACCAGTCGCTGTCCGGCCAGCCGCGCCTCGACCCGCGGATTGACGGTCGGGCAGGCGTCATCGCCGGGCGCCGGGCGCCATGCCCACCAGGCCACCATCAGCACCACGCAGGCAAGGGCAAGGCGGGCCGGCCATGCCGATCCGCTCACACCGCTCAGGCGGAAAATAATTGACACACGTCAGCCTTTCCCCGGATACAGCGATCCACGACAGGATTGATACGGCCAGAATCATCCTGTCGGCTATGTTTACTCTAGGTGTAACCAACAATACTCCAAACACCCCACCCCAGGACATCGATGGACGAGATACTGCAGCAGCTTCTGGCAACAGAAGAACAGGCCGAACGACTGGTGGCCGAGGCCCGGGCCGAGCGCGCAGCCACCGTCGCAGCCGCAGAAGCGGAGGCGCAGGCCCTGGAGGACACCTTCGAACAGCAGATCGCGGCGATCAGGGCCAGCCACCTCGAGAAGGCCGAGGCCCGGGCAGCGCAGGCCATCGCCGAACTCAATCGCCGCTACGACGAGGAAAACCAGCAGCTGCGTGCCGCTGCCCAGGAGAACCGCCAGGCCGCACTGAGCGCCGCACTCCAGGCATTCAAACCCGGCGCAAGCGACTGAATCATGTCGGCAGCCTCCCGCTATGCCTACCTCGACACCCGTGTCAGCCTGTTCGCCGGCCGCCTGCTCACCGACCAGGACATCGAGCGCCTGATCCAGGATGGTGCCGGCGAGCCCACCCCGCCCCCCGGTCTGGACAACGAGATCGGACTCGACAGCGAGGCCGATCTTGCCGGCATCGACCACGCCATGATGCCTCAGCTGCTGAACGAGCTGTCGGTCCTGTTGCGCTCGGTCAGCGGCAACGAGCGGGATCTGCTGCGCTACTGGGCCAACCGTTTCGAAATTGCCAACCTCAAGACACTGATCCGCGGCAAGATGGTCGGGCGCAAGGCCCAGGTCCTGCGCAGTGAACTGGCGGACCTCGGCCCTTTCAGCCGGGTACCGGTGGATGCCCTGCTACTGAGCAGCGACGTGGCCGAACTGCTGCGCCAGCTCGAACAGACGGTCTATGCCGACATCGCGCGCGATGTCCGGCGCAGCTTCGATCAGCAGCAGGACCTGTTCACCATCGATGCCAGCATCGACCGTCACTATTTCAACGGTCTCGCCCGTCGCGCACGGGCCGTCGGGCAGGACGCCCGCACCCTGGTCGGTAGCGTGCTCGACCGGGTCAATCTCGTGTGGCTGCTACGTTACCGCTTCACCTACAATCTGCCCCCGGCCCAGGCCTACTACCTGCTGATACCCGCCAGCCACCGCATCGACCGCGAACGGCTGCTGCAACTCAACCAGCTGGAGGGGATGGCACCGGTGCTGGAGGCACTGCCGCCGCCCTTCGACGACCTGCTGCGCGGCGCCCGTTCCACCTCCGAGGTGACCCGACGCCTGGAACGCCACACCTGGGGTGTCGCCGAACGCATACTCCTTGGCCGCCGCTTCAACCCCACCCGCGCACTGGCCTACATGGTGCTGCGCGAACGGGATCTGCGGCGCGTGCGCGCCATTGTCCGCGGGCGTCGGCTGGGCATGGACCCGGCCACCATCCGGGTCGCCACCGGTCTCGACTGCTACGACGGACGACCCGTGCAGGAGGCGGCCTGATGTTCACCCCACTGCGCATGTGCCATGTCAGCCTGCTGGTGGTCCGCGAGCAGGCGCCGGAGACCGCCCTCACCCTGGCCCGCCTGGGCGTCTTCCAGCCCCGTGTCAGCGACCGCGAAATCGAGGCGCTGCCCGAACTGCCGGCCCGGGACTATCAGCAGCTGGTGACCCGTGCCGACGCCCATCTCGACAAGATACTCGACCACTTCCAGCTGCCGGCAGCGATGCCGGACGCCACCGGCGAACCACCCGACAGCCGCCAGCTGGAGGACCTGGATACGCAGCTGGCCCGCCACTGGCAGGACTGCTCCCGGCGCGACGAACAACTGCGCCGCTGCCAGGAACAGACCAAGCACCTGCAGCACCTGCAACAGAGCCTCGATACCTTCGCCGCACTGGATATCGATCTGGCACTGCTGCACCGCACCCATCATTTCCTCGATCTGGAGGTGGGCACGCTGCCGCCGGACAACCTGCAGCGGCTCGGCGATGCCGTCGGTCTGGCCGGCTACCGCCTGTCCCCCTTCGAGCAGTCCGACGACTATGTCAACGCGCTGCTGATGGGACCCTGCGAGCAGACGGCCCAGATCCGCCCGGCGCTGGAGGCCGCCGGCTGGCAGCCGCTGCCGCTTCCCGACGAGCTGTCCGGACGGCCGGAGCAGCTGCGCGCCGACCTCGCACAGCAGCTGCAGGCCGTCGAGGAGCAGCGACGGCAGATCGAGTCACAGCGGGACCAGGCACGGGACGAGTTGCGCAACTGGCTCGACGAGGCCGCCCGCACCCTCGGGCGGGCACGCCCCTATGCACGCCTGGCCGACACGCTGCATGGCCGCGGCGGCCTGTCCATGGTCAGCGGCTGGGTGCCTGCCAGGGACGTGGCCACGCTTCGCACCGGCCTGGTGGCGGCACTGGGTGATGCCCATTTGATGCAGGTACGCCCGCCGCGCCCCGGCGAGCAGATGGCGGTGCCCACCGCCTGCCGGCACGCCCGCTGGCTGCAGCCGTTCGTCTCGCTGGTGAAGAACTACGGGGTGCCACGTTATGGCGAATTCGACCCCACTGTGCTGTTTGCCATCAGCTACGTGGCCATGTTCGGCATGATGTTCGGCGATCTCGGGCACGGCCTGGTGATCCTCTCCTGCGCCCCGTTGCTGCGCCGCCGTGCACCCCGCGCCGTGCCCTTCGTGGCGCTGTGCGGAGTCAGCGCCGCCCTCTTCGGCCTGCTCTATGGCAGCCTCTTCGGCTACGAGCACATTATCCAGCCGCTGTGGCTGTCGCCCCTGTCGGATCCCATCTACATGCTCAAGGCGGCGATGATCACCGGTGTCCTGTTCATACTCTTCGCCACCACCCTGACCATTCGCAACCGCCTCGCCGAGGGCGATGTCCGCGGTGCGCTGCTGCCGGGCAACGGCGCGGTCGGCCTGGTGCTGTACCTGTCGCTGCTGTGGCTTGCCTGGTCGGCGGCCGACGGTGGACCGCCCTGGACTGCGCGGCTGCTGTTTGCGACCAGCCTGCTCGCGATCATGGGATACAGCGCCTGGGTCAACCGCGACACCGCCTTGGTGGAGCGCCTGCTGATCGTGCTGGTGGAGACCTTCGAGACAGTGATGAACTATATCTCCGGCACCCTTTCCTATCTGCGCCTGGCCGCCTTCAGCCTCAATCACGTGGCGCTGGCGATCGCCGTCTTCACCCTCGCCGGCATGCTCGACACCACCGGTTACTGGATCACCGTCGTCCTGGGCAATCTCTTCATCCTGGTGATGGAAGGTGCCATCGTGATGATCCAGGCACTGCGTCTCGAGTACTACGAGGGTTTTTCGCGCTTCTACAGCGGCAACGGCCACGAGTTCCGGCCACTGAGGCTGACAGGTGACAACAACTGAAAATACCAGAGACGCCCGGTGTGCCGATGGCCGTTCACAGGGCACAACATCCATACCGATCACCCACTGACATAAGGACACTGCGATGCAAGGCTTCATCTATCTGCTCGGTTTCAGCCTCCTCGGCCTGTTCATCATCGGCGGTTATTTCCACCTGCGACCGATCCATGATCCGGCGCGGGCACGTCGCTGGTGGCGCGGTAGCCTCGGCGCCAATCTGGTACTGGGTGTGATCGGCCTGCTCGGCCTGGCCATCACCGGCATGCAGGAGGCCATGGCCGCGGGCGAGGCGGCAGCAGCCGGCGGAGCCGACATCAGCACCGGCCTGGGTCTGGCTCTGCTCGGTATCGGCCTGCCGACCGGCCTGGCGACGATCGGTGCCGGCATCGCTGTGGGCACGGTCGGCGCCGCGGCGCTGGCACTGATCGGTGAAAAGCCCGAGATGTTCGGCCGCACACTGATCTTCGTCGGCCTCGCCGAAGGGATCGCCATCTATGGCCTGGTGGTGACCATCCTCCTGCTGGGGAAGATCTGAAGACATGGACGCAGGCGACGGCAACACCCGCATGCTGGCGCTGGGCAGTGCACCGCTGGTGCAGGGCTTTGCGCTGATCGGCTTCGAGGTCCACCCCGATGCCACCCCGGAGCAGCTGGAGACGGTACTGGCCGGGCTGCATCGCAGCCATGCCACGGCGCTGGTGCTGGTCGAGCACGACCTGGCCAGGCAGGGCGGCGAATGGTATGCCCGTCTGCGGGCCGAGGGCGGACGCATCGTGCTCGCCGAAGTGCCGCCGTTGAGCGCGCCGGCCGACTATCACCCCGCCGTGGAGGACCTGATGACCGAGATCCTCGGTGAACAGGCCCTGGAGACACCGCCATGAACGAGGTCAGCGACACCCGGCAACTCGAGGAATCGCTGCTGGCACGTGCCCGGCAGCTGGCCGACGAGGAACGCCAACTCGCCGAGCAGGCCCGCGAGCGGCTGCTGACCAGCGCACGCCAGCGGCTGGAACAGCGGCGCCAGCAGGTGGAGGCCCAGGCACAACAGCAGGCCCAGCGACACTTCCGCCAGCTGGTCCAGCGTGCCGAACTCGCACTTGCAGCCCAGTTCGAGCAACTGCGCTGGACCCTGATCGAATCGGTCTACGACGATCTGCGGGACGAACTGCAGGAGCTCGCCGAGCGAGCCGATGATTACCGCGACCTGCTGCTCCCTCTGCTGGCCGAGGGCTGCCGGGCGATCGATGACACCTCCCTGAGCGCCCAGCTGAGCAACCGGGATCTCGAGCGTTTCCACGACGACTGGCCACAACTGGTGACGGCGGCCGGGTGTGAGAAGAAGGTGGCATTGAGCGCCAACGGGTGCGACTGCAGCGGCGGTGTGCTGCTGCACAACGATGCCGCCGACATCCGTTACGACAATACCTTCGAGGGCCGGCTGGCACGCCTGCACCAGGCCTTGGCGCAGACCATCGGCGAACACCTGTTCGCCGGCATCGACAGCAACAGGACGAACCACAATGCCGGGTAAGGTACTGACACTCAACGGTCCCATCGTCAATGCCGAACTGCCAGGCATCGCCACCGGTGAGCAGGTGCTGATCGGTGAGCTCGAAGTGGTGGGCGAGGTCATCGCCCGGCAACAGGACCAGGCCATCATCCAGGCCTACGAGAGCACGGAGTCACTGTGCCCGGGCGACCCGGTGACCTCGCTCGGTCACCCGCTGTCGGTGGAACTGGGGCCCGGTCTGCTGGGGCAGATCTTCGACGGCATCCAACGCCCGCTGCAAGCTCTGTTCAGCAGCCATGGCGACACCCTGCCACGGGGCGTCAGACTCGACGCCCTGGAGCGCGAGCGCTCGTGGTGTTTCACCCCCGATCCCGGCCTGAAGTCGGGGGACACCATCCGTCCCGGCATGATCCTCGGCACCGTGCCCGAGACGGAGACCATCGAACACCGGGTGCTGGTGCCGCCGAACATCCACGGTGAGCTGATGGAACTGGCCCCGGCCGGCGACTACTGCCTGAAGGGCGTGATCGCCCATGTGCGCGGCAGCGGTGGCCGGGTCCACGAGCTGCGCCTGTTCCACCGCTGGCCGGTGCGTACCCCGCGGCCCTATGAACGCCGCGACCACGCGGTGGCACCGCTGCTCACCGGGCAGCGCATCCTCGACACCTTCTTTCCGCTGCTCAAGGGCGGCAAGGGTGCGGTGCCCGGTCCCTTCGGCGCCGGCAAGACCATGGTGCAGCAGCAGATCGCACGCTGGGCCGATGCCGACATCGTCATCTATGTCGGCTGCGGCGAACGCGGCAACGAGCTGGTGGACATCCTCGAGAGCTTCCCCAAGCTCACCGATCCCCACAGCGGGCGCTCGCTGATGGAGCGCACCCTGCTGGTGGCCAACACCTCCAACATGCCGGTGGTGGCGCGCGAGGCCTCGATCTATGTCGGCGTCACCCTGGCCGAGTACTACCGCGACCAGGGCTACGACGTGGTGATGGTGGCCGACTCCACCAGCCGCTGGGCCGAGGCCCTGCGCGAGGTCGGCGGACGCCTCGGCGAGATGCCGGTGGAGGAGGGCTACCCCGCCTATCTGGCCTCGCGCCTGGCCGCCTTCTACGAGCGTGCCGGGCGGATCGAGACCCAGGGCGGGCGTCGCGGCTCGGTGACCCTGATCGGCGCCGTCTCGCCGCCGGGCGGCGATTTCTCCGAACCGGTCACCTCCCACACCAAGGACATCGTCGAGACCTTCTGGGCCCTGTCCAAGCCGCTGGCCGACGCCCGCCACTACCCGGCGGTGGACTGGATCGACAGCTTCTCCGGCTACGCCGCCACCGCCGCACGCTGGTGGGAGAAGGAGGTCGACCCGGAGTGGGCCGACCACCGCGCCCGTGCCCTGGCGCTGCTGAGCCAGGCCGACGAGCTGACACGCATCGTCAACCTGGTGGGGCCGGAGGCCCTGTCGCCGGCCCAGCGCTGGGCGCTGGAGGGCGCAGACCTGATCAAACAGGGCGTGCTGCAGCAGAGCGCCCTCGACCCGGTGGACAGCTACTGTCCGCCCGCCAAGCAGGTGGCCCTGCTGCGGGCCATGCTGCAGTTCTATGACGACGGCGGCGAACTGCTGGACCTCGGTGTGCCGGTACAGGAACTGCTGCGCCTGCCGCTGCTGGCCCAGGCCCGGCGACTGAAGAACCTCCCGGCAGAGGGCGATGCCGACCCCATTGCCGACTTCATTGAACAACTGGCTACAGAGACCGGGGCATTGCGCATGGAATACGCCCAGCACGAGGAGAAACCGGCATGAGCGGCCAGGAATACCGATGCGTCGACGCCGCCCGCGGCGGTCTGATGTTCATGCGCCCGGTGCCGGGTGTCGGCCTGGGGGAACGGGTACGCATCCGCGACGACCAGGGACGCGAGCGTACCGGCCAGGTGATCCGCAGCGCCGAGGACGTGATCCTGGTGCAGGTGTTCGAGGGCACCGACCACCTCAACCCGGAACAGACCTGGGTGCGTTTTCTCAACGAGCCCTTCACCGTCCCGCTCAGCCGCGAGGTGCTGGGGCGGGTGTTCAACGGCACCGGCGAGCCCCGTGACGAGCGTCCGCCGCTGCTCTCGCGACTGCGGCGCAACGTCAACGGCGCCCCGGTCAATCCAGCCGCCCGCGCCTACCCGCGGGAATTCATCGAGACCGGCATGTCCGCCATCGACGGCCTCAACTCACTGGTGCGCGGCCAGAAGCTGCCGATCTTCAGCGGCTCGGGTCTGCCACACAACCAGCTGGCGGCGCAGATCGTGCGCCAGGCGCGGCTGCCCGGCGAGGAATCCGACTTCGCCATCGTCTTCGCCGCCATGGGCATGTCCTACAACGAGGCCCGCTTCTTCCAGGAAGATTTCGAGGCCAGCGGCGTGCTCGGCAATGTCGCCATGTTCATCAACCTGGCCGACGACCCCGCCATCGAGCGGCTGATCCTGCCGCGCACCGCACTGACCGCGGCCGAATACCTCGCCTACGACCTCGACCTGCACGTGCTGGTGGTGATCACCGACATGACCCAGTACGCCTCGGCGCTGCGCGAGGTGGCCACCGCCAAGGGCGACGTGCCCTCGCGCAAGGGCTATCCCGGCTATCTGTATTCGGACCTGGCGGAGATCTACGAGCGCGCCGGGCGCATCAAGGCGCGCCACGGCTCCATCACCATGGTGCCGGTGGTGAGCATGCCCAGCGACGACATCACCCACCCCATCCCCGACCTGACGGGCTACATCACCGAGGGCCAGATCGTGCTCAGCCGGGAACTCAACAGCCAGGGTATCTACCCGCCGATCTACATCCCGCCCTCGCTGTCGCGGTTGATGAAGGACGGCATCGGCAAGGACTTCACCCGCGAGGACCATCCACGAGTGGCAAGCCAGATCTACGCCTCCTACGCGCGGGCGCTGGAGGTGCGCAATCTCGCCTCCATCATCGGCGCCGAGGAACTGTCGGGCAGCGACCGCGAATACCTGCGCTTCGCCGATGCCTTCGAGCAGCAGTTCGTCGGCCAGGCCGCCGACGAGGGCCGCAGCATCGGCCAGACCCTCGACCTGTGCTGGCAGCTGTTGTCACTGCTGCCGCAGCAGGAGCTGACCCGCGTCAGCGAGGCCGACCTCGCTGCCCACTACCAGGCCGAGGCCGCCGGCGAGGCACCGGTTTCGGCATGAGTGCCCGGCTGAAGGTCCCACCCACCAAGAGCGCGCTGCTGCAGCTCAAGCGCCAGGTGGACTTCCTGCAACAGGGTCACGACATGCTCGAGCGCAAGCGCGAGCTGCTCACCCGGCTGGTCTACGAACGCCTGCAGCAATACCGCGAACTGCGCGGCCAGACCCGCGAGGCCCTGGACCGCGCCTACCGCTGGCTCGGCATCGCCCATCTGCGCATGGGCGAGACCCTGCTCAAGCAGGCCGGCCTCGGCCTGCACCCCGGCCTGGACCTGCGCATCCTGCCGCGCAGCCATATCGGTGTGGAGTACCCCTCGGTGGAGGTGCACAAGCGTCCGCTGCAACCCGTCGGGCTGATGTGGACCGACGCCAGCTTCGACGAATCGCGCCAGCATCTGCTCGAACTCGCCGCCCTGCTGGCCCGCCAGGGCGAGGCCGAGACCGCCCTGTGGCGCCTGCTGGCCGAGCAGCGCAAGACCCAGAAGCGGGTCAACGCGCTGAAGTACAACGTCATCCCCCGCTACCAGGCGACCATCCATTTCATCGAAGGCGCCCTGGAGGAGGAGGAACGCAACGGCCTGTTCCAGGTCAAGCTGCTTCGGGAACAGCAGGCGGCGGGCAACGACGGCCTGTGACGCCTCTGCACAGGCAGAGGCGACTGGTGTTAGACTATGCCGCCTGTTCCGCGCCCGTAGCTCAGCTGGATAGAGTACCGCCCTCCGAAGGCGGGGGTCAGAGGTTCGAATCCTCTCGGGCGCGCCATACCCTCAAAACCCTCCCCCTTGCGGAGGGTTTTTTATGACCGGGCCATGGGGTCTGCCCCCGGCTGGCATCCGCCGGTGCCGGCCTGCACAACAGGGTCTCAGCCCTTTTCCCGCATGCGCTGGCAGAAGCTCTTCGTCTGGGGATTCTCGACGGCCTCGGCGATGGCCTCGACGATGACCCCGAACTCCTCCGGCGAGATGGCGCCGAGCACCCGGGTCATCAGGGCCGGGTCGATGTCGGCATGGCTGACGCGGCCGTCGCGCAGGGTGACCTGGATGCCGGCCATCTGGTAGCCGGTGTTCTGCTCACGGTCCTGCGCGTCGACCAGTTCGCGGTTCATGTCCATGCACAGGTCGTACTGCGCATCGATGGCATCCAGCAGCGCCTCGTCGAGGTCTTCGGGTACCGCGATCTCGAAACCCTCGTCATCCCGCTCCACTGTGTGGGGTATGTCCCGTGCCTTCAGCCAATCGACAAAGGTCTGAAAGGGTTTTTCGTCAAACAGGATGAAATCAATCATGGGACCTCCGGATGACCTTCGTAACGGAATGCGTCTGCAATCAGGATCGGTGTGCCCGGTCGTTGACCCGGTGAGCACGGAGTCAGCACGACCTTTCTCATCACCTGCCGGACGAACATACCCGCGCGGGCATCATCAGGCCACTGGTATATCCGGACCTCCTTGACTATGTTTTTCATGAGCAGCGTTGAAGACACGCCACACCGCAGGGAGGAGAAGGGCTTATTGCCCACGAAGAGAAGGCAACATGACGAGAACATCGGTCACCGAGGAGACCTGCCCCATGCCAAAAACAACAACAGCCACGACCGGAGAAACACTGGCCACCGACAAGGGACGACGCGACTTCCTGAAGACCGGCGCTGCCGTTGGCGCCGGCGCATTGCTGGGCGCGCCCTCTATCGGGACCGCCGCCGGCAAGACCACCACCTGGAAGGTACAGACGTCCTGGCCCGGTGGCATCGGACTGGAGATCTTCAAGTCATGGTGCAACAGCATCATCGAGAAGACGGGTGGTGAACTGGCCTTCAAGCCCTTCGGCGCCAAGGACGTGGTGGGAGAATTCCAGCTCTTCGATGCGGTGAAGAACGGCGTGCTCGATGCCATGAACCCCTTCACCCTGTACTGGGCCGGGCGCATGCCGGCGGCCGTGTTTCTCAGTTCCTATCCACTGGGCCTGCGTCAGCCCTCCGAATGGGATGCCTTCTACTACGGACTCGGTGGCCTGGAACTGGCGCGCGAGGCCTTCGGCAGAATGGGCCTGCATTACATCGGTCCGATCCAGCACGATGCCAACATCATTCACTCCAAGGTGCCGATCAACTCCATCGACGACTTCCGTGGACGCAAGATGCGCCTGCCAGGCGGTATGGTGGCGGAACTGTTTCAGGCCGCCGGCGCCAAGACCACCCTGCTGCCCGGTTCGGAGATCTTCCCCGCCCTGGAGAAGGGCACCATCGACGTGGCGGACTACGTCGGGCCGGCCATCAACTATGCACTGGGCTTCCACCAGGTGACCAAGTACATCTCCATGGGGCCGCCCGGATTCATGTCCATCTATCAGCCCGTCGACCTGATGGACCTCACCGCCTCCAGCCGATCCTGGAACAATCTCTCACCGGCCATGCAGCGGTTCGTGGAAAACGAGGTGCACGTCTATTCCGACATGCACTATGCAAAGATCCAGGCCGCCGATCAGGAGGCCTGGAAGAAATTCAAGGAGGCCGGTACCGAGGTCACCCGGCTTTCCGAGGATGATGTGGAGGCATTCACCCAGCTTGCCGTACCGCTCTGGTTCAAGTGGGCCAACAAGGACCGCTTTGCGGCACGCGCATTTCGAATACAACTCGATTACATGATGTCCGGCTCCCTCGGTTATGTCACCCCGGACATGATCGAGGGCTACACACTCAAGGCCTGAGAACGGCAGGGCAACAAACGCGTGGACGGGGGAATGTCACCCCCGTTCATCCCGTCTGACTGTCGCCTATGCAAATCGCATCCTGAGCGCCGACCGCCTGGAGTTGTCACCCGATGCCCGAACTGAATTTTGTCCTGCCCCACTGGCTGTACTGGAGCGGACTGGTCGTCTTCCCCCTGCTCGCCATCCTTGTCTACCGCTTCCACCGATCGGCCTTTCCCAGACCGGCGGTCTCCCTGCCGCTGAGCTATTTCTTCCTGCTGAGCGGCGGCTTCTTCGGCGTCCACCGCCTTTACCTGAAAAGTGCCTGGGCACTGGCCTTCATCGCCCTGTTCATCGGGATACTGTTCGTCAATGTAGAGGTACGGATCAGCCGCGAGGCCATGTCCGGCGTCAATAACAGCATCCATATCGCCGAGGGACGGTTGCAGCGGGCAGAGAAGGCTTTGGCCAAGGGGCGGCGCGGAGCGGAACAGCGAATCCAGCAGGCCCGGGAGCGACTGCAGCAGGCCCGCAGTGAACAGGCCGCGACGGCCGAGGCCGATGCACGCTGGGACAGGCTTTCCGACGCCCTGGCCTACGCCATGCTGACGCTGCTGGTGATCGATGCCCTGCTCCTGCCACGCCTGGTGAAAAGACGAAACCAGATCGAGCCCCCGGTCGGTGAGGAGAATGTCTTCTGCCCTGCGGTCGAAGCCGAGCACGACGACGACCGCGAGCCCTTCCTGTTCAGCCGGGTGGTATCCCGCCTCAACGGACTCACCGGTGAATTCGTAGCCTACTGGTCGCTGATCGCGGTATTCGTCTACTACTATGAGGTCATCGCCCGCTATGTATTCAACTCGCCCACCAACTGGGCGCACGAATCCATGTTCCTGATGTTCGGCATGCAGTACCTGCTGGCTGGCGGCTTCGTCCTGCGTGAGGGCGCACACGTGCGCGTCGACGTGCTCTACCAGTACCTGCCGATGCGCGGCAAGGCGCTGGTGGACATACTCACCTCGGTGTTCTTTTTTATCTTCACCCTGACCCTGTTGTTCACCGGCTGGACCTTTTTCCATGACGCCTTCGAGGTCGGCGAGGTCTCCTTCACGGAGTGGGCCATCCCCTACTGGCCGGTCAAGTTCGCGTTGCCACTGGGTGCTGCACTGCTGCTGTTGCAGGGCATCGCGCAGCTGCTGAAGGACATTGCGGCCTTCCTCCACCCCGGGGCCGTCGAGCTGGACACTGAAGTCCGCCCGGAGACCTGAGCATGGGCATCGAGATCGATATCGTCTGGCTGACGGTGCTGATGTTCGGCTCGCTGCTGGTGCTGTTGCTGGCGGGTCTCCCCCTGGCCTTCGTCACCGGCGGCCTCGCCTGCGTGTTCCTGTTTGTCTTCGGCGATGCGCGGATGCTGAACATCCTGCCGTCGCGCATCTTCCCGCTGATGACAAACTACCAGCTGTCGGCCATCCCGCTGTTCATCTTCATGGCTTCGATGCTGGAACGCGCCGGCATCATCGAGGAGCTGTACGACATGGTCTACAAGCTGCTCGGCGGGCTGCGCGGCGGGCTGGCCATTTCCACCATCATCGCCTCCACCCTGCTGGCGGCCATGTGCGGCGTGATCGGCGCCACCGAGGTCACCATGGGGATGATCGCGCTGCCGGCCATGATCCGGCGACACTATCACCCGACCATTGCCTGTGGCTCGATCCTGGCCGGTGGCACACTGGGCATTCTGATTCCGCCCTCGATCCTCGCCATCCTGTTCGCCGTCATCGCCCAGCAGTCGGTAGGCGAGCTGTTCATCGGCGCGGTGATACCGGGCCTGATCCTGTCAGGCATGTATATCCTGTACGTCGCCATCGTCACCTGGATCAGGCCCGATGCCGGGCCGGCGCTGCCGCTGGAGGAACGGGTCTCGACGCGGGAGAAGATCCGCCTGCTGGGCAACATGTTCGCCCCGCTGGTGCTGGTGGCATTGGTGCTGGGCATCATCTTTGCCGGCATCGCCACCCCGGTGGAAGCTGCAGGCGTCGGCACTTTCGGCGCCATCGTCGTGGCCGCCATGCACCGCCGTCTGTCATTGGAAAACGTGCGCTCTGCTGCCATGACCACCCTGCGCGTCACCGGCATGGTGCTGTGGATCATCTTCGGCGCCACCCTGTTCGTCGGTTTCTACGTCGTCAACGGCGGCCAGGAGTTCGTGAACGAGACCATCATCGGCACCGGGCTGGGACCCTATGGCATCCTGATCGTGATGATGATCGTGCTGGTGGTGCTCGGCATGTTTCTCGACTGGGTCGGCATCCTGCTGCTGGCCGTACCCATCTTCGTGCCACTGATGAAATCCATGAGCTTCGACGGCGTCTTCGGCCTGCCCGGCGTCGCCCCGGATGAACTGGCGCTATGGTTCGGCGTGGTCTACATGGTCAACATGCAGATGTCGTTCATCAGCCCACCCTTCGGCTACGCCCTGTTCTACCTCAAGAGCGTGGCGCCACCTGGCGTGACCATGGGGCAGATCTACCGCTCGTCCCTCCCGTTCCTGCTGCTGCAGGCGGTGGGGCTGGCGATCTGCATCATCTTTCCGGAGGTGGTCCTGTGGCTGCCGCGGCAGCTCTATGGTTAAGGTTTGGTGGACGGGTCCCGCCGGAGGCCTGGCCGTGGCAATCCACCGGCATACCCCACAAATGAAGACACCCTCGCGAAGAGGGTGTCTGTCCAGGACCGGCGCTCGTCGGGGGTCAATCGAAATTGAACACCACATCCTCGCCCGCCACCACGGTCACGTGACCGAGGGTGGTGTGGAAGGCGATGTCGTCATCCTGGTCCAGCACATCGCTCTGTGAAGCCGTGCAAACTCCACGGGCATTGCGCCGCCCGGCAGGACAGCAGGAGATCACCCTTCCCAGCATCGGCGACGACCCGTTTCCGTCACGGTGGGGGTGGGGGGTCTTTCTTCTTCTCCGGCAGGGTCCCCGGCACGAGCTCGACGTGGAAATGACGGGCGAGCGCATAGAGCGCCGGCAGGGTGATGAAACCACCGGGCAGGATGCCCACCGCGGCGACGCCCAGTTCAGCGAGCAGGCGGCGCAGGGCCCTGTTGGCCTGGGCGATCTCGTGCTTCGTCGCCTGCTTCTGAGCCAACCGCCGGTACGTGCCGGCGACCAGGCGCGCATCCGCTCCGCTCGCTGCCAGGTGGCGTCTCAGCGTGGTGAGCAGAGCGGACACCCGGCGCTGCATCTCATCCGCCCCGTAGCTCTCCTGAAGCCTCCTGATCAGGGCGCGCACATCAACGTCGTATCGCGGCAAGGTCATTGGTTCAGGCACCCGGGATCATCGGATCGAGATACCACGAGGGTAATGGCCGCAGCCAGGACACGCAATGACCGGCGGCGTTGGGTTTCGCCACAGCGGCACCGCGACGGGTTATGCTCAGCAACTGCCCCCACCACCCACTGCACATGAAAGAACAGACCAACCACGCTCAAGCAAAAGTCCCGCCCGTTGTCACCCGGTTGCGCGCCCGGTGAATCAGCAGGGCGGGAAAGCGCTGCGCTTCCCCTGGCGGAACGGCAATGATGCCGCGTTGTTGATCAATGGAGAGAATTTCTACCCCGCCATACTC
>JANTHH010000040.1 GCA_024762485.1 Chromatiales bacterium | reverse complement strand
GGTCGAAATAACGCGTGATGCGCTGGGTGCCGCCGAGTTCGGCGAAGGCCAGGCCGATGACCCTCAGGGTTTCCTTCAGTAGCTCCCGGTCGGCACGGGAAAGCGCGTCTGGTGCAAGGTCGGACCCGTTGCCGAGCTTGCGGTCGAGCAGGTGAACAAAGGCATCCAGGCCGTCCTCTGTATGTGATTGCTTGAAGCGGCTCCAGCCTTGCTTGAACAGTGCGCGGTCGAAGAAAGGCGAGTCAGGGCGGTGGTCGAGTATCGCCCCGTAGGCGGCTTCTGCCTGCCCGTAGCGCTGCAGGACAAACAGGCGTTCACCCCGCCGGAACTGGGCCTCGTCCCAGTAGGGGCTGTCCGGGTACTGGCTGACGAGGCGATCGAGGGCCGTCATCATCTTGTCCATTTCGCCGGCCAGTTCATAGGCCCGTGAAAGCTGATAGATGACGAGATCGCGATTGGGGTAATCCGGATCATTGCGCAGCAGTGACTCGTAGAGCGCGATCGAGCCGAGTTCGATGGGTTCGGCCGCGGTCTGCTCGTCCAGCAGCTGATCCTCGCTGAGGTCGAGTTCGAGGTCGGCCAGGCGACGAGTGGCCTCGCTGCCGAGCCGCTGGTCGGGGGTGAGGGTCAGCAGTTGACGGTAGTTTTCGATGATCTCCTGCTTTGCCACTGGCGTGGCAGGGCGCTCATGGATGGTTACCGGCGGAAATTCGAGGTCGCCTATCAGTGGCTCGTCGGAGGTGTCGGCCATCCACGAACAACCACTCAGGGCCAGCGCAGTCAGCGTGATGAGTGTGGGCCGGTTCATTCGCCTGCACCACCCTCGACACTGTTGCGGTCGAGCAAGGTGGCCAGGCCGAAGCGGGCCTGGACGAGATAATCACTGATCAGGCGTTTGCGATCCTGCAGGGTAGCGGTGGCCATGTCCTGCAGCTGCTGAATCAGTGCCTGCCTGAGCTTGCTGCTTTCTGCGGTCAGATTGTCCAGCCTGGCCTCGAGCCTGCTGATGTCACTTGCATAATGGCCGAAGCCGCCCTGTGTTGCCTGCTGGGCCTGCTGCAGTGCGACCTGTTGTTGCATCATCTGCGTGAGAGCCAGATCAAGCTCCTCGAGATCCTGCAGTGCCCGCCAGTGTCGTGCCGGAAAATCGGTGACATCACGCCAGACCAGGATGCCTCGAAGGAACCGCGCGGTCTTTCGCTGCTCGGAGACGTCCTCCCGTTCGCCGATGCGCTCGATCAGCGCATCGACACGGTCAAGGCGCTGCAGCAGCGCCTTTTCCTCACTGCTTGCGAGGCCGAAGAGTGGTCCATCGGGAGAGCCCGCCTCGTCGAGGCGTTGTTTCAGGTGATCCCGCCTGGCCTGTAGATCCGTCAGTTCGGTGCCCTGCAACTTTGCCTGGACCAGCGGCTGTTTGGCTTCATATGCCGCCTGGCGAACGGCGAGCATGGCCTGGTAGTCGCCGATCTTCTGCTGCCAGTCGTCGAGATTCGATTCGAGGTGGAGGACATCGCGGTAGTCCTGCAGCGTGTTCTGAAAACGGTTTCGGCTCAGCAGCAGAGGCAATAGTGACAGCAGGCGGTGGCCCTCGGCTGATGCCTGTTCATCGGGGTTGGTCTCATCCAGGCGCGTTGCGAGCGCATCGAGCAGCAGGCCCTGGCGGATGTCGGCAATGGCCTGATCCAGGCGTTCCAGTTCATCGTTGTAGCGGCCGATGCCCTCGCCGTAGTACTGCAGTGCCTGCTCGTCGTCACCGAGGCTGGATAGCGCGTAGGGGATTGCAAGCATGACCTCGAGCACGGTCTGGTCACTGGCGTCACGTCGGGCCAGCATCTGCCAGGGGGGGAGCGCCTCGCTGGGCTTGTCGTCTTCCAGGGCAGCCCACCCGATGCCCAGCAGGGCCTGGTTTGCGTCCATGCCCTTCGCTCTGATCTTCTCCAGTGCCGCACGTGCCTCGGCCGGGCGTCCGGCCTCCAGCAGGAGATAGCCACGCACCAGATTGGCGCGATCCTTCAGGGCCTTCATCTCCCGCTGATCCTGATAGACCGGGTCACCCCAGAATGAGGTGATGATGTCGATGACCCCGCGGGGTGGGGCCGAGCCCAGCTCAGAGGTGCCGATGGTCTCCAGGAGCTTCAGGCCGGCTGCTGTCTGGCCGTCCCGCATCAGCGCGATAGCACGGTTGTATTCCCCATAGGGTGACCATTCGCTTTCCCCACTGAAGGTGCCGAGTGCCTCGATGGCGGCCGCGTAGTGACCTTGTTCGAGGTCGATGAGTCCCTCCAGGACCTGTCGCTCCTCGGCAGCCTCTAGTGGCAGAGTGTTTCCTACATGGGAGACGGCGGCTGTGGCCGCCGCCGGCTGCTCGAGACGGTAGCGGGCCTTGGCCAGCTGCAGCCAGGCACGGTCGTGGATACTGGGGGCTACGTCCGTTGTCAGGACGTCATCGAACAGCTGTTGCGCTGCATCGGGCATGCCGTACGCGAGATAGAGTCCGCCGAGCAGGAGGTCGGGCTCCTCGTCATAGGCTGCCATGTGGCCCTGTTGCTTGGCGGCCAGCAGGTGCACGATGGCGGTGAAGTGGTTTTGCTGGTAGAGCTGATACAGGGCCTCGCCATAGTAGAGGTCACGCAGTTCGGCGGGCTTGTCCAGCACCTTTGCCGATACGCAGGACAACCACAGCATCGGCAGAAACAACAGAAGCAGACGGGTGATCATGGGGCGGGTTCGTCACTCCCACTCGCGGATGGCAAAGTCCGGCTGCTGGGTTGCGGGATTGTCGACGATCTTCAACTCGATGAGCTTGGGCCCCATCTCCTTGCTGAAGGTGAGTGTGGCTCCGCGCTTGACGTCTCTGCCCTTCGGCCCCACCCCGGTGAAGAAGGCGACCAGTTCGTGGTCGCCGGTTTTCAGGTTGCCGAGGAACAGCCGCTGGGTGCCGCCACGATGCAGGGCCTTCACCTCGCGTTCGGTGTACAGATAGTGGGTCAGTTCCCTGTCGTCGATCTTCAGTTCCACGGCGTCGAGCTTGAAATAGGTGCCGACATCGACGGAGAGGAAGACGGTGACCTGGGTGTTGCCGGGGAACAGGAGCTCCTCTTCAAGGATGAACAACTCCCGGTTGAGGTCGAGGACATCCTGTTTCAGCGACTGTATCTGCTCATCGAGCCCCTGGGGACTCTCTGCCGGTGCCTCGGCACCTGCAGGCGTCATCAGGGTGCAGAGGAGGAGGGCGAAAAGGGCAATCAGTTTGTTCAATGTGTCGGACCCGAAATATCTTGTTATATAACCGCTGCCCACACCTTAACCCGAGAGTGGTGCCGGGAGGGTCGATGTGGCTCACAGAACCGGCTGCTGGTCCTGTCATCGGCCGTCCTGGCGTCGGCTGAACCCCTGTTGCTAGGCAATCGTGCCGTTAACGATGGGCTCGAAGGCTGTCAGGCTGTCCCTCGTGCTGGCGTTGCCGAGTCCATGACCGTTGAACAGGCTGCCGAAGTCCCCCTGTTCACCGTGCAGTGCCATGTAGTTCAGCACCACCTGCTGGACCAGCAGGTTGACATTGCCGGCACCCGGTGCCGAGGAGGTCTCCACAGAGCCGTCAGAGCGGAAGTAGCCGATCTGCTGGTGACGGGCCTGCTCCTCGGGGGTCCCGCCCAGCAGGGTCGGACGGCCGTTCGGGTCGAACACCAGGAAGAACGAGGCGGCGGTGGAGGAATTGTCTCCCGTCCAGACCCCCTTGCCACGACCGTCGATGGAGTCATCAATGGTGCCATTGCTGAATACCGATCCATCGCTGAAGACATACATCATCAACGGCATGTTGTTGAGCGCTGCATACTCGAGGCAGGCACCCATGCAGCGACCGGCACGGAGATCGCGCAGCTCACCCGTGGAGCGGTCGCCGGTGTGGTAGTCGTAGCCACCCATGGAGATGGTGCCTGCACCGGCATAGCCGTTGATGACCATTTTCATGATGGATGCGGTCTTGCTGAATTCACCATCGTTGAGCTCGTCGCTGGTAAAAATCGGGCCGATGATGTTGGGGTCGAGCAGGACATCCAGCGAGGCAGGGTTACCGTAGCGATCCACCAGATCCGCGCTTTTGACATAGCCGCAACGAACCAGGTCCCGGACGATGTCGTCGGTGGTGATGCGGTCCATCTTGCGGTCGCTGAGCCGCTGGATGGATTCCATCACGGCCACGGCATCCGATTCACTCAACAGGCCGACCAGCTGGCCGGTGTCCACCAGGCCGGTGACATCACCGGGCCGGTCCACCTTGGTCGGCCGTACCGATGGATCAATGAGGTCGGCAGGCGCCATGGAGTTACCGCCGGAATCGGAACTGCGCGAACCGATCAAGGTCAGCAGTTCGCCATCTGCCCCGGCCCGGTTGATGCCGTACATGGGGTTATGGGGATTGTTGCCGGTATCGTTGTCGGAGCGTGCGGGCATCACCGCACCGTTGATCCTGGCTCGGGTGGTCGGTGAGGTCTTCTCCAGAATGCCACGCAGGAAGGCGCTGTCGGAATGGAAGGCGAGGCCGAGTTCGGTGTTGATGAAGTCACTCAGACCGGTTACCGGGTTGGCGATGGAGGGCACGATGTCGCCCGGCAGGCCCATCTTGTTGTAGCCGGCCGTGGTCAGGAAATCGAGCTGTCCGCCGGTCTTTCCCGTCAGCACATTGGAGCCCGCGATGTTGGCGCCGCCTGCCAGGTCGAAGCAGATGAAGGGGATCTTTCCTGCGCCCTGGGTGGCAATGCCGCAGCTTTGCTTGAGTGTCGAAAGGTCCGGCGACAGCGCTGCCTGGGCGGCACGCGGGTTGGCGAACAGGCCAAACACGCCCGGCGTGGTCACTGCACCCAGGCCGGCCATCAGGCCCTGGCGGATGAAGTCCCGACGGGTCTTGGGCAGGGGGTGATCCGGGTACAGCAACGGTGCATCCGGCGAGAGGGTTTTCTGTTTCTTGCGCATGATCATGTCCGTTACCGTTCGGTTATTGAATCAGGAGTGCGGCACTGCCGAGCGCTGCCGCGCAGGCGGCCTTGGCGGCAACCTCGGTGCGTCCAGCCACGCAGGCTGAGCTGCAGCGGGAGAGGCCATCGGGTTCGCCGTCGGGGCTGGATTCCGGGATGCCGTCGCCGTTCGCATCGATGTAGGGCTTCAGGTCAGCAGCGGTGGTCAGCAGGCCCATGAGTTCCGCGCTGACATCGCTGGCCAGTGGCTGAGTAGCCACGTTCTGACCCATGAAGCGGTCGATCAATGGTGCAACGAACTGGTCGCGCCAGGCAGTGTCACTGACGGTGTTGGCCTCGGCACTGAACGGGAAGCCGGGGAACAGGCTGCTGCGCAGACCGCTGTCATCGATCAGGGCGCTGCAGTACTCGATGGCGAGTTGCGACACGCCGACCTGGTGGGCGGAGACGAAGCCGCTGATGTTCTCGGATGACGGCAGCTGCTGACGGATGGTCTTGTAGGTCGCCTGTATTGCCGGGTTGGTACGGTTCACCCCGGTCAGGGCCGCCATCGAGGCATCGATCTCCTCGAACGTCCGCAGGCCGATAGCCGGCACCGGGTCGGCGTCAGCGGGTGCCGAGGGCGGCAACACAGCGGGCTCGGTGAAGACGTGCTCGTCGTCTGCCAGCCGCTCGAAAGTGAGGAAGAACTCGTCGCTCGTCGGACCTTTCTCCAGCGGGATGATGGTGCCCAGCGAAGAGAGTGACTGGCCATCTACGGTGTAGTCCGTATCGTTGAGGGTGATGTCGAGGTTCACGTAGGCCTGTCCTATCGGTGCCTCCTTGCCGTTGATGCCGATCCGCATGCCGACGAGGGGGATGCCGCCGGGTGTGACGGTCGGATCGAGGCTGATGAACCGGGGGTCACGGAACAGGTAGCTGTATTCGTCGAACTGGCTGACCTCAAAGACGACATAGCTGTCGGGAAGGCCTACCAGGTCGCTGACGCTGAACATCAGGTAGTACTTTTCGCCGACGCCGACGTCATAGTTCTGGGTGATCTGCTCCTGGGTCAGTGCCCGGTTGTGGATGGCGAGCAGGCGGATCTTGCCCTTCCAGAGACGGTCGTTGGATACCTCGTTGCCGAGCACCAGGGCGAAGCTGTCATCCCAGTCGCTGAGGTTGCCTGCCGCTTGCGGGTCCACGTCACCGGTGAATGTGCCGTTGACATAGATCCTCCGGCCATTCGTCGGGTCGTAGGTGACGACGACATGCTGCTCGGTTGCCTGCAGGTCCTCGTCGGCATCGGCCGTCGACAGGGCAGGTTCACCATTTGCATCCGTGGTGGTGGAGCGCTGCAGGAAGTCGTAGTTGTACAGGGTCTGGCCAAGGGTGAAGTTGCGGGCATCGGTGCCGGCCGAATAGCTGACGATGCGGGCCGGCCCTTCCTGAGTGACATTGGCCGGTACGACCCAGGCCTCGATGCTGTATTCGCCGGTGGCCTTGATCAGTGTCGAGAGTTTTGCACTCGCGGCCGTTGAACCCTGCAGCTTGCCGTCACGGATATCGACCCCCCAGCCGCTGACCCAGCCCACATCGCCGGACATGGTCAGGTTGAGGGCAGGGGAGACGGTGCTGCGATCGAATACGGTATCCCCGGACCCCACCTTGAATTCATAGAGCGCGATGACGTCGGTCTCATGGCGGTTGCCGCCGCTGGCCACCGTGCCATTGACCAGTGTCTGTGCCTTGCTGGTGACGAGGGCCGGGTCGATGGGGGTGGTGGCAATGCCGTCGGCCATCGCGGTGATGGCCGCCTGCATCTCGTCGGCATTGTCAGGGCACACGTCCCAGCAGTTGTGGAAATCGCGCAGGCGCAGTACCAGTCGTGAATTGGGTGGCGTGTCGAGATCGATCTGCGCCTTCACCGCCGCATAGGCGACATCGGCATCTGCGGTCGCAAAATAGGGCGACTGCGGGATGGCGGCCATCTCCTGGTGACAGTTCGAACAGTGTTCGGTCAGCAGGGGGTGGACGGTGCTGGCAAACAGCGATGAGTCGGCGGGAAAAGTCTTGCTGTCACCGGGGTCGACGATCTGCTCGGGGCGCAGCGGTTCGAGGACGATCTGGCGGCCGCCGTTGGTCGTGCTGCCGACCCAGTTCTCGATGTAGGCCGCTATCAGGTCGGCGCACACCTGGTCATTGTTCTCCCAGCAATTGTGTCCGCCTGCCACCTTGGTGACGAGACGTGAGGATTCGATGTCGTCCCGGTTAACCAGTGGGGTGGCCGCTGTGTAGGCCTCGTTGACGTCGTCCTCGCGCACGAAGGTCGGTGCCTGGCCTCCGGTATTGTGGCAGGCGCCGCAACGATCCTGAGTGCGCAAGGGCTCCCACAGGCTGACACGGAAGTTCTGGATATCCGTGGTGCGTGCAGCAGGACCCGTATAGGTACTGGTGTCCCTGTCCGTCGGTGGCGATTGTTCCACCGAGACGCCTTCCTGGCAGGCGCCAAGGGCCAGCGCGGACAGCGTCAGCAGCATGGCCGGCAGATGTTTCAGCCACGAGGCACCGGGCTTGTCAGATTTTTGATTGTTCACTCGACTCATCCCCTGTCTGTTCATTCGCCGGCGCAGTAGACGGCGGCATCTGCGAAGACGCCCTTGAGGTTGTAGTTGCTGGCCTTGAAATTGTCGGTCATGGCGGTCACCTGGGCGCGATCGGCCGCATCGCCGGGCACTCTCAGACAGACGGCCCGGAACACCTTCTTGGCCTGGCATTGGGCAAAGGCCTCGCTGTTGGCGAGTTCCTCGCCCATGGACTTGGCGCCGCTGCCTGACCCCGGCAGCGAATCATCCCAGCCGAGCAGGGAGTTCTGCCCCTTGCGCCAGTAGTTGTCCCAGTGGTCATCGGGTGTGACATAGCCGTCCTTGAACACCGTGCTGTTGATCAGATACTTGGGTTGCACCGCATTCGCGGTGTAGACGATCCGCCCGCCTTCCATGTCGCCCTCGGGATAGTCGTAGTCGTAATAGGCATAGGCCTGCGCGAGGGGGTCCATGCCGGTATGGCAGCTGGCGCAGTTGTTGAAGAACAGCCGGCTGTCACCGCCGGGACTGCGGGAGACATCCTGGCGTATGCGGTCGCTCGAACGGGTCGGGTCCTTGACCTGTTCCAGATCGTTACAGAGATGGTTGAGCATGGTGAAGCGGAACATCGCACGATTGGTCCCGTCGACGAAGAAGGCGCGGGCGGCCGCGCGAGTGGTCAGTACGCCAGAGGTCGCCTCGGGCGGGAGTGTGGTGATCTCCGACTGGTTTTTATATTCGAGATCGTCCTTGAGATTGATATCCAGCTCCTCCATGACTTCATAGTGACGGTTGTCGTCCATGGAGTAGGCTGGGAGTCTGGGGTCCGTACCCACATAAAGGATGTCGGCGGACAGGAGTGTGTTGAAGGGGACACCGTCGCGGACCATGCCGATCACGGTGGCCGTGTAGTCGTTGAGGGGTGCGAAGACGCTCTGCTCCTCGTTGGTCCAGGGCGTCACCCAGTTCTTCAGGGTGACGTTGTAGAACTCGGGATTCTCCATGGCCATGGTGGCGGCATCGTAGAGTCCGCTGGTTGGGTTGGTGGCGATTGCTGCAGCCATATCGTCGAGCACCGAGTTGGAGGGTGGTACCCCGGCCAGGCGGTCGTGGATCCGCTTGGCCTGTTCCCTCGGCCCGGCATTGGCGGTCGCCATGCCGATGATCAGGACAGAGGCACAAACCAGGACTGCTTTGCTGGCGGTTGGGTGGAACTTGCCACAGAGGCTTGATTGTCGATCAGACATTGAGGGCGCCTTTCCTTCCGTTGACTCGGTGTGATTGGAAACGCCAGACCGTCCTGGCGTGTATTTTTTCTTCATGCACTCTTTCTGGTGGAAAATCAGGGGCATGTCAACGCGATACGGAAGTAATGTGAAGATGGTCGGAACTTCCTGTGATGGTCCGCACTTAAATGGAAATTCGAGCATGAAGGTTGTCGAGGGCGCATCAGGGTTCCGCTAAGCTGCCGATAAAATCAAGCGGCGTGGGCGTACAGTCACTTACTGCTCCCCATCTGGAAGGGGTGGGAGTCAGTGCCAAACCCCACGATTAATCATCGGGCCTTCGAGGGGCCCGGGTTCTTGAATTGAACACGATCCGGCAGCGGCTGAATCGTTGCAATCCGGCTTCCACCAAGGTCGTTACATCATGCGCTACAGAGTCGACTTCCTGAAACGTCACCCGCTGATCATGCTCGTTGCTGCCCTGTTGCTGGGCGGTTGCCAGGGCGAGGGGCAGGCCCCGGATCCGGCAACGGCAGACTTCCCCGTCGCCTATGTCAAACGCTCGATACCGATGGTTGAGGTGGAGGGTGTTCAGGTGATCGAACCGACCGATATCCGCGTCTCCCAGATTTTCCAGGCGGGCGGTGACCTCTACCTCCGTGACCGTGCATCACCGAGTGCGGATGAGCGTAACCTCACCAGCGGCATCACCAATGGAGAGGGCGATGTGCGGGATGTCAGCGTCTCCTTCGACGGCAGGAAACTCCTGTTCGCCCTGCGGTTGCCGGAGATCGAGAACGTCGACCCGGAGGATCAGCCGACCTGGAATATCTGGGAATACGACCTCGATGAGGATCTGCTGCGGCGTATCATCCCCTCGGATATCACTGCGGAGGAAGGGCAGGACCGGTTCCCGCACTATCTGCCCGATGGACGGATTGTCTTCAGTTCGAGCCGCCAGCGACAAGCAAAGGCGCGACTGGTTGACGAGGGGAAGCCACAGTATGCCGCCCACGAGGATGACGTCGATGAGGATGCGATGGTGCTGCATGTCATGAATGCCGATGGCAGCGGCATCAAGCAGATCTCCTTCAACAAGAGCCATGATTTCTCACCCACAGTCCTCAGTGATGGCCGCGTGGTCTTCTCCCGCTGGGACAATGCAGACGGCCGCAATGCGATCAGTCTGTATGCCATGAATCCTGACGGCACGAACCTGCAGCTGCTGTATGGGGTCGACAGCCACGATACCGGGACCGATGGCAGCGTGGTGCAGTTCATGGAGCCGCGCGAGATGCCCGACGGTCGCCTGCTGGTCACCCTCAAGCCCTTTGATGCCACCTATAACGGCGGACAGCTGGTGCTCATCAATACCGAGGAGTTCGTCGAGAACGAGATCCCGACCTGGGAGAACAGCAGCCTGACGGGGCCGGCACAGGTTGCCGCCACCACTCATGATGTCTTCACCAATGGCCTGCCGTCACCCGGTGGCCGCTTCCTCAGCGCCTTTCCCCTCCGGGACGGAACCGAGCGGCTGCTGGTCAGCTGGAGTCTTTGCCGTCTGTTGGAAAACGATGTCATCGTGCCCTGCACGGACGAACGCCTGGCTGACCCGACGCTGGTGGAGGCCCCGCCACTTTACGGGCTTTTCGTCTATGACATGGAGGAGGGCACCCAGTTGCCCGTGGTGGCCCCCGAGGAAGGCGTGATCTACGGTGATGTGGTGGTGGCCAAGAAGGTGCCGCTGCCCACGGTCCACTTCGACCAGGACGATGTCCTGGATGACGCCATCCTGTCGATTCGCAGTGTCTATGACTTCGATGGGGTGGACATGGCGGTCGACATCAACGGTGACCCGAGCACCATTCCCATTCTGGCCAGTTCCGTTGCTGACCTGCGACCGGCGAGGTTCCTGCGTATCCTCAAGAAGGTGACCATCCCCGACGAGGATGTCCTCGACTTCTCAGGCACTGCATACGGCAGGACGCGGGCATTCGGCATGCGCGAGATCGTCGGCTATGCCCCCATCGAGGCGGATGGTTCGGTACGGGTGACGGTCCCGGCCAACGTCCCGCTGATGTTCAGCATCCTCGACAAGCAGGGCCGGCGTATTGGCCAGTCACATCCGTTTTCCCTGCAGTTCAGGCCGGGGGAGCTGGTTGCCTGCAATGGCTGCCACGATGCGGACAGCAGCGTGCCCCACGGCCGTCAGGATGCGGTACCGCCATCGGTCGTCAGCGGGAGCACGCTGGCCGAACTGCGTTGTCCGGACGGCTGCCTGCCGAGCATGGACCTCGTGGACCTGGAAGGGGTCTCCATCCTCTATGAGGATCTGGAGACGCCAATCCCGGTCAGCCACAGTGGTTGTCTCAGTGAGTGGGACAACCTGTGTCGCTCCATCATCCATTATGAAGAGTTCATCCATCCGCTGTGGTCGCTTCCCCGCGAGATCAGCGATGCCATGGGCAACCCCGTTGATGTGACCTGCGTGAGTTGCCACGACAGGGATGACGGCGGCATTATCGTGGTCCCGGATGGCCAGTTGGAACTGACGGGCGAGGCTTCGATCGATGAACCGGAGCACTTCGTCTCCTACCGGGAGTTGCTGTTCCCGGATGATCTGCTGATCATCGATGTGGATGACCAGGATGAGGATGGAGATGTGACAGAATTAATCGTGAAACTGGTTCAGGCCACAGACGATGCGGGTAATCCCCTGTTCGAACTCGATGAAGACGGCAATCCCATTCTCGACCAGCCGATCATGGTGCCCGTGCCTGCGCCCGGCCCATCAATGGCCGCGGGCTCTGCCCGGGGCGGCTATTTTCTCAGCCTCTTCGACACCGGTGGCAGCCATGAGGGCTACCTCAGTGACTCCGAGATGAAGTTGATCAGCGAATGGCTCGATATCGGTGCCCAGTACTACAACAACCCGTTTGATGCGCCTCTGGATAACTGAGCATTGAGGATTCTGGTCTTACTCCTGGCACTGCTGCCAGTCGTATGCATGGCAGCGGAGGCGGGGCTGCGCGTACAGGTTGCAGCTCCCTATATCGAGCTCCACAGTGGTCCGGGTGCCGGCTATCCGATCCTCCAGGTGGCGGAGCGTGGCGAGTGGGTGCACATCCTCAAGCGACGGACGGACTGGTTCAAGGTGCGCACCCGCAAGGGGCGCGAGGGCTGGGTGACGATCGAACAAATGCGACAGGTCACCCTGGCCGACGGCACACCCATTTACATCGAGGAGCTGACCTTCGAGCGTTTCAGGGAACGCGACTGGGAGTTGGGCCTGCACGGCGGTGAGATGGACGGTGCGGCCCTGCTTAATCTCTATGCCGGCTATGCGCTGAGTCCAAACCTGTCGGCCGAGGTCGACCTGAGCCAGGCATTGGGCAGTTTCTCAAGCCAGTACATGGCGGACGTCAACCTGCTGATGCAGCCGTTCCCGGAATGGCGATATTCACCGTATTTCACCCTGGGTACCGGACTGATCTACACCAGCCCGCACGCAACCCTGGTGTTGACCGAGGATCGGCTGGACACCTCGGCCAATGTCGGCGTGGGGATCTATGCATACCTGACCCGACGTTTTTTTGTTCGCGGCGAGTACCGTCGCTATACCGTCTTCACCGGTCGTGATGAGAATGAGGCATTCAATCAGTGGAAACTTGGATTAGGCGTTTTCTTTTGACGGCAGCCGCCCTGGCCCCTGGCCTGGCAGCATTGCCGGCGACGGCTGCAGAGACCACCATCGGGGAGAGTCTGCGCAGCGAGCCGGTCATCCAGCCGGAGATTGCCCGGCGCGAGATCAAGACGCCCGATATCGATGAGGAAGACTTCGAGATCGGGCTCTATGCCGGCCTGCTGAGTATCGAGGATTTCGGGACCAGTCCGGTCTATGGCGCGCGGGCCGCCTACCACATTACCGAGGGCCTTTTCATGGAGGTGTCCCTGGGCACCAGCGAGGCAGGCGAGACAAGTTATGAAACGCTCAGTGGCGATGTCCTGCTGTTACCCGCGGATGATCGTAATTTCACCTACTACAACCTCTCCGTCGGCTACAACCTGCTGCCCGGAGAGGTGTTCATCAGCGACAAGTACGCCTTCAACAGTCAGTTTTACATCATCGGCGGGATCGGCAGCACCAGTTTTGCCGGTAATGATGAGTTCACGATCAGCGCAGGTGTGGGCTATCGCCTGCTGATGACAGACTGGGTGGCCCTGCACCTGGATGCGCGGGATCACATGTTCAATTCGGATCTGCTGGGCACTGACAAGCTGACACACAATGTCGAGCTGACAGCAGGTCTCACCGTCTTTTTCTGAGGATTTTCCGATGTTTTCAAGTAGTCGAAAGCGCACCACCCTGAGAATGATCGTGCTGGCGATGGTACTGGTCCTCGCACCGGGGCTCACTGTCGCGGCACAGCCGACTGCCGCACCCGACTTCACGCTCAAGGGCCGTGACGGGAAAAATATCAAGCTGAGCGAACTGCGCGGCCAGGTGGTGATGATCAACTTCTGGGCATCCTGGTGCGGGCCCTGTCGCCAGGAGATGCCACTGCTCGAGCAGTTGTACCAACGCTACAAGCCGCTCGGCTTCACCATTCTGGGTGTCAACGTCGAAGAGGATTCCTCAGCGGCAGAGAAGCTGCTGCGCGATATCCCGGTGAGCTTCCCGATTCTGTTCGACACCAGCAATGCGGTCAGCAGGCTGTATGGCGTGAGCGCCATGCCGAGCACCTTCATGGTCGACCGGAACGGCAACCTGCGCTACCTGCACAAGGGTTACCTGCCGGGTTACGAGGATGAGTACCAGCGCCAGGTGCGCGAACTGGTACGGCAATAGCACGATTTCATCAGGTGAATCTCATGGGCAAGATCATCGTCGTCACTTTCGTTTCCCTTCTGCTCCAGGCCTGCGGCGTGGAGCCTTGGGTGAAACCCTATGAACGGGCGCATCTCTCTGACCGGATCATGCAGTTTGATCGCGATCCGGTGGTCAGCGCCTACGAGCATCATGTCTACCAGGCCCGTGAGGCGGCACGCGGTGCAGAAGGTGGTGGCGGGGGTGGTTGTGGCTGTAACTGATCGGCTCCTCACCGTACTGCTGCTGGGTACGTCTTCTGCGGCCATGGCGGCGGTGTTGCCCGATGACCGCGGCGACCTGATGTATCACGGCTACGAGGGCGGTGGTGTCGAGGTCAGTGGACCATCCATCCTGGTGCGCAAGTCGATTGGCGACAGCTTCTCGGTGTCCGGAAACTACTATGTCGATTCGATTTCCAGCGCATCGATCGATGTCATCACCACCGCCAGCCCCTATACGGAGGAGCGTGAGGAGATGAGCCTGGGGGTCGATTACCTCCGTAACAAGACCATGATGAGCCTCGCTTTCACCAACAGCGAAGAGAGCGACTACCTTGCCCGTAGCGCGGCGTTCAGCATCAGCCACGATCTGTTCGGCGATCTCACCACCGTCTCCCTGGGATATGCCGTGGGAGACGACGAGGTCGGCAACAACACCGATCCGACCTTCAGCGAGACGGCGCAGCGCCAGAACTTCCGCCTCGGGGTCTCACAGATCCTGACCAAGAATGCCGTGCTGGGCATCAACTGGGAGACCATTGCCGACGAGGGGTTCCTTAATAACCCATATCGCACCGTACGCTACCAGTCAGGTGACACCTACCTGACGGAGCCGGAGGTCTATCCGAACACGCGGACGAGCAACGCCCTGGCCATGCGCCTGCGCTACTATCTGCCATACCGGGCCGCGGTCGGCGGCGAGTACCGTTTTTTCCAGGACACCTGGGGAATCGTCGCCCACAATATCGAGCTGGACTACACCCACCCGCTGGGGAAGGACTGGATCTTCGATCTGAAATACCGTTTCTACACCCAGGGAGCGGCAGATTTTTACAGCGACCTGTTCGCCTACGAGGGTGAGACCAACTACCGGGCGAGGGACAAGGAGTTGAGCACCTTCAACAGTCACAGCCTGGGCATAGGCGTCAGCTACGAACTGCCGAAGGTGGATTGGGGGCTGATCGAGCAGGGCAGCCTGAGCTTCAGCTACGATTACATCCAGTTCAACTACGACGACTTCCGCGATCTCACCAGTTCCGCCCCTGTGGGTGAGGAACCCCCATACAGCTTCAGCGCAAACGTCATCAAGGCCTATCTTTCCATCTGGTACTGATCACCTGTCCGGAAAATGCCCGCGGCCTCGCCGGCCACAGTGTTTTGTCCGGATAAAAACCCCCTGCCTGGGGGACGATCGGTATAATCGGGCGTCGTAGTTACGCTGCCTCAGACAAGGCCCGGGTGGCGAAATTGGTAGACGCAAGGGACTTAAAATCCCTCGGTGGCGACACCGTGCCGGTTCGAGCCCGGCCCCGGGCACCATTCTCACACCGACATCATCACCTGCTGTCTCGAAAAGACCCTCAGCGGGTGAGGGTGCCGGGGAAGAGATGTGCCACATTTCCCGTTTCCCCAGTATCTGCCTTGTTGCGCATATGGTCTGCCGTCCGTTCAAAGGATTGGTCGAGAAATGTCCGCAATTCCCCCTTGATCTGCATGTCGTCCATGGCCTTGCGCATGCAAAGCAGCCATTGGTCGCGTTCGGCCTTGCCGATGGCGAAGGGCAGGTGACGTTGCCTGAGTCTCGGATGGCCGTATTTT
>JANTHH010000039.1 GCA_024762485.1 Chromatiales bacterium | reverse complement strand
GCCAGGGCATTGGCGACGTTGGCCACCGGCGCCAGAACGCCGCGATCGAGCATGAAATAGACCGCGACGATGAACAGCAGGCCGAAGGCTGAGACGAACCACAGCACCAGGTTGATGTGCTCGGCAGCGGCGGCCATGGCCTGGGTGGTCTTGGCCGACCAGACGGCGATCTCCTGCTCGAGCAGTTGCAGGCTGTCCTCGACGGCCTTCTGGCGCGGGCGCAGCACATTGTCGAGATAGTTGATGTCACCCCGCCACGACTTCGAGGCACGCAGCTGCCTGACCTGGGTGAAGTGGTTGAACCACTCACGGGCGGATTGCTGCATGTCCCTGAGCGCATCCTCGGTGAGCAGGCCGAACTCCAGGCCCTGATCGTTGTGGATCAGCTGCTGCAGGCGTTGGTCGATGACCTGGTAGATCTCGCTGATGTTCCGTTCCTCGCCGCTGGGGTCCACGTTGGGCAGCCCGGCAAAGCGGATCATCACGGCGCGGAAATTGAGCAGCATGCGACGCCACAGGTCGCGCAGGGTGCTCAGTTCGCGGTAGATCGCGAACTGGGCCGGATCGTCCATCTCCTCCTCGGTCTCGTCGATGGCGAGGCTGAGGGCCGCCTCGAAGCGATTGTTGGCCTCCAGCAGGCTGCCGGAGATGAAGGGGAGTGCGGGGTAGATCCAGGTGGGGTCCTTGCGCAGTTGCAGGAATGTCTCCAGCCCCTGTCGCAGCGTCCGGGTGTTCTCGTCCAGTTGGTGGATATAGGGGGTCCATGTGGCATTGGGCGGGGCGTCGCCATCGTAGAGTTCGGCGATGATGCGCTGTGCCAGCTTGATGTTGCTGAGGATGTCGGCCTTGCTGTCGTCCGACGGATTACTGATCTGGTGCTGCAGGGCGATGTCGGCCGCACGCAGGGCCTCGCGGATACGGTCGATGGAGCGGTTCAGGTGTTCGGTGTAGATCAGTGCGCGGGTATTTTCGTGGCTGACCTGGTTGATATGTCGGTAAGCGGTGACAGAGATGGCCAGCAGCATCAGCGCGGTGGCCGCTGAGATGAGCAGGTAACGACTCCTCAGACTGTGGGATTCGAATGGTTTGCCGAAGGCGAGTCTCATGATGGTCTTGGCCGTAAGCCTCCCGCCCGATTCAACCGCGGTGCCTGCATCCACTGCAGCTTGGGGAGCAGTCCGTTGTTGTCTGCCTTTTTCCTTTATTGATCCTGGTTTGCTCTGGTTTCGTGCTGGGAGTGTTAGCGGCTGATTCCGACTTCACTGAAGTCCATGCCCGGGGCCAGATCGAAGGCCTGCTCCAGGTCCAGTTCCCTGATCAGCTGGTCGACCGCCTGCTGGCCGTGTTCCCGCTGGATTTCGCCGAGTATCAGCCGCACCGCGTTGCGGTTGTAGCCGCCGCCGAAGCCGAGCTGGATGGTGATCAGTTCATGGGCGCGCTGCAAGGTCATGATGTCCCCGGTGTCTCTGTCGATAACGACGAGTCTAGAGGGTTGCGTGGAGGAGAAACAGGGGGAAGTGGCGGGGAATTGGCGCAGGGGCGATTCAGCGGTGATGACGGGCCCGCCTGCCAAACGACATGCGCCCCGGTCCGTGAGAGCCGGGGCGCAGTGACACCGCAGGATAGGGTCGGACGTCAGATCTCGAATGGCGGGAGCTTCTTGTCGACGCCGGCACCCTTGAGGGTGACGTATTCAGGCATGCCGTTGTCATCATAGGCGGGATAGGACTCCCCCTTGATCAGGGGGTAGAGATAGTCCTTGCACTTGTCGGTGATGCCGTAGCCATCGTCGGTGATGAATTCCATTGGCATCATCTTCTCCACGTTGGCCACCTCGGAGAGGGGGGCCTCGCCGATGGACCACTTGTAGGGGGAAGAGGATTCGCGCACCACTGTGGGCATGATGGAGTTCTTGCCCTCCAGCGCCTTCTCCACCGCGGCCTTGCCCAGTGCATAGGCCTGCTCGACGTCTGACTCAGAGGCCAGGTGGCGGGCGGCACGCTGCAGATAGTCTGCCACCGCCCAGTGAAATTTCAGTCCCAGCGCGTCCTTGATCATGTTGGCCACCACCGGCGCGGCGCCGCCCAGCTGGGCATGACCGAAGGAGTCGCGGGTGCCCTGTTCGGCGAGGAAACGGCCGTCGGGCCAGTGACAACCCTCGGACACCACCACGCTGCAGTAGCCGAACTCCTTGACCTTGGCGTCCACTGCGGCGATGAACTTGTCCTGGTCGAACTCGATCTCGGGGAACAGGGTCACCACGGGGATGCCGTAGTCCTCCACCAGCGCGCCGGCGGCGGCGATCCAGCCTGCGTGACGCCCCATCACCTCGATGACGAAGATCTTGGTGGAGGTGGCGGCCATGGAGCGCACGTCAAAGCTGGCCTCCAGGGTGGACACGGCGATGTACTTGGCCACCGAGCCAAAGCCCGGGCAGTTGTCGGTGATGGGCAGGTCGTTGTCCACGGTCTTGGGTACGTGGATGGCCTGCACCGGGAAGCCCATCTTCTCCGACAGTTGCGAGACCTTGTAGCAGGTGTCGGCAGAGTCGCCGCCGCCGTTGTAGAAGAAGTAGCCGATGTTGTGGGCCTTGAAGACCTCGATCAGGCGCTCGTACTCGCGCTTGTTGTCCTCCAGGCTCTTCAGCTTGAAGCGGCAGGAACCGAAGGCGCCCGAAGGGGTGTTCTTCAGTGCCGCGATGTCCTCGGCCGATTCCTGGCTGGTGTCGATCAGGTCCTCTGTCAGGGCGCCGATGATGCCGTTGCGCCCGGCGTAGACATTGGCGATCTTGTCGGGGTGGGCGCGCGCGGTCTCGATCACGCCGCAGGCGGAGGCGTTGATGACGGCGGTCACCCCGCCGGACTGGGCATAAAATGCATTCTTGGCAGTCATGATGCTCCCCTCTTCATTTGTTGTTTAGCGGATTCGTTGAATGTCTGTGTCGGCGATGTGGCGGTGGTGTCCCGTTACCGTCTCAAAGATCGCCGCGCTCTTCGGCCAGCTGGTCGGCCTGGACCTGCAGCAGTGACACGATACATTCGCTGAGGTCGTCGTACTCACGTACGCCGGTGCCGAACTGGCGGTAGGGTTTGTAGAAAAACTGGGCGCGGTAATTGCGCTCGCCGGTCTTGAAGATGACGAAGTTGCAGCCATCCTCCTGCCAGTAGACCACCGGGCAGGTGCTCAGCTCGCGATCCGACGGGTTGAGGCGGATCTCGGCATCACCGACCTGGCGTTCAACCTGCCGCCCATAGCGTTCCTTGAGGGTGGTATCGATGATCCAGGTCTCGGTCTCGGTGATGTCGGGGATTTCGCTCATTTCGGTCCTGCAGTAATGAAAAAAGGCCAGAAAGGCCAGTGTAGTGCACCGGATGCCCGAGGTTGCGTTGACATCCGCGTCAGAGTGCGATTAGCTTAATCAAGCCGCAGATGGGCAGCCAATATGAAAAGCGGATGCCCCTATTAGGAATTTACTGGCCGGCAGTCTGCCCGTTTCCCGGAGGAGAGCGGGCATCAGGGTTGCCGGGTCCAGAATAATAATGAGGAAAAACCATGCGGATCGTTCTGCTGGGCCCGCCGGGCTCAGGCAAGAATGCCTTGGCGAAGCGACTCGCCGAGCAATACGACTTGCCCATCATCTCCTGCACGAACCTCATAAGATGGGCGGTCGCAGAGCAATCCGAACTCGGCCGCCTGGCCCAGGACGCCCAGTCCCAGGGTCGCCTTTCCGATGAACTCCTGCTGGCGCTGATGCGCATCCGCATGGCCCAGAAAGACCTGCACAAGGGCTACATTCTGGTGGACATGCCGCGCAGCGTAAGCCAGGCCAACGTGCTGGACGGCCTGCTCAGGGAGATGGGGCGGCCGATCGACCTGGTCATCCTGCTCGATGTCGATACCGATGAGCTGATGGAGCGCCTGGTGGGGCGGATCACCTGCGACAGCTGCGGCGAGGAATACAACATCTACGTCAATCCGCCGATCGTCGACGGTGTCTGCGATGTCTGTGGTGCCCGCCTCACCCGCCTGCCGGAAGACTACGAGGAAACCATCGCCAACCGTCTGCGGATCTACGACGCCCAGTTGCAGCCGCTGATCGATTTCTACCAGAAGCATGGGAACTTCAAGCGTATCCCGGCCAGTGGCTCCGAGGCCGAGGTGTGGAAGGCGGTCCAGGCATTGATCAAGTCCACGGAATTCGGCCCCCTGGAGCCGGAGGTCGCCGCGGAGACGGAAGTGAAACCGGAGGAGGAGGCGGCAAAGCCGCCAGCCAAGCCCGCGGTCAAGAAAAAGGTCGCAGCCAAGAAGGCGCCTGCCGGCAAGCAGCCGGCGGCCCGGAAGGACACCCAGACGACCACAAGAAAGAAGGCCGCGAAAAAGGCCGCTGTGAAGAAGGCGGCCAGCAAGAAGGCGGCCAGTAAGAAGGTCGCAAGTAAGAACGTCGCAAAGAAGGTCGCAAAGAAGGTCGCAAAGAAGGTCGCAAAGAAGGTCGCGGCCAAAAAAGCGGCCGCCAAGAAAGTGGCCAGCAAAAAGGCCGTGGCGAAAAAGGCCGCCGCCAGGAAGAAGGTAGCGGCAAAAAAGGTCACTGCCAAAAAGAAGGCCACGGCCAAAAAAGCGGCGGCCGGGAAGGCAGCGGTCAGGGTGACGAAAAAGGTCGTTGCGAAGAAAAAGCAGGTGGTGGCGAAGAAGAAGCCGGCAGCCAGCAAAAAGGCCGCGGTCAAAAAGACGGCCACCGGAAAGACTGCAGCCAGGAAGAAGGCCGATACCAGGAAGGCCGCGGTAAAGAAAGGTCCGGTCCCGAAGAAGACGACCGCAAAGAAGGCCACAGCAAAGAAGGCCACAGCAAAGAAGGCCACAGCAAAGAAGACAGCGGCAAAGAAGAAGGCCGTGGCGAAGAAGGCGCCGGCAAAGAAGGTCGTGGCGAAGAAGGCGTCGGCAAAGAAGGTCGTGGCAAAGAAGGCACCGGCAAAGAAGGTCGTGGCAAAGAAGGCGTCGGTAAAGAAGACGGCTGCAAAGAAGGTGGTGAAGAGACGCCCGGCCAGTAAGTCGCCCGCAAAGCGGCGGCGCTGAGTCCAGGGCCGCCTTCAGGACCCGGCGGCCTGCCCGTCCCGGGTGTCATGCAAGCCGCTGTGTCCACATCACTGCCCGGACCTAAAAGGGGCATCCCGCCCGGGGAGCATGATCATGGGGCGCTGGATCATCATCAGTGGCCTGATTCTGGTCGTCATCGGCATGGTGTTGCAGTATGCGCCCTGGCTGTTCAGCTGGTTCGGCCGTCTGCCTGGTGATATCCGCATCGAGACAGAAAACAGCAGGGTCTACATTCCCATCACCTCGATGGTGCTGCTCAGCCTGCTGCTCACCGTCCTCGTCAATCTCTTTCGGCGCTGACAATGCCCGGCGGGAGAGGGTGCCAGATGGACATTCACATCTTCCAGGCCGACTATCTCGACCCGGCGCAGGCACGGGACATCGGCGATCTGCTGCACCACTATGCCCTTGACCCGATGGGCGGCGGCACTGGCCTGTCGGCGGATCTGCGCTCGCGGGTCGCCGCTGAGCTGGCCAGGGTGCCGGGCGCCTACTCGGTGCTCGCCTATGCCGGTGATGAGGCCGTCGGGCTGGTCAATTGCTTCAGCGGCTTCTCCACCTTCCAGTGCCGGCCGCTGGTGAATATCCACGACGTGGTGGTACACCGCGATTACCGGGGGCGGGGCATCGGCGGACGCATGCTGGAAAAGGTCGAGCAGATCGCCCGCGGGCGCGGGGCCTGCAAGCTCACGCTGGAGGTGCTGGAGGGTAACCGGGCGGCACAGCAGGCCTATCGCAAGTCCGGCTTCGCAAGCTACGAGCTGGACCCGCGCATGGGCAAGGCCTTGTTCTGGGAGAAGCCCCTGTGAGGCGGGCGCTTACTCGCCGGCAACGGTCATCCCGTCGATCAGCCAGGACCCGGTGCGCACACTGCCGGGGATGTCGTTGTCACTGCCCACGGCCACCAGCCCCCTGAACATGTCGCGCAGGTTGCCGGCAACGGTGATCTCCTCCACCGGATAGGCGATCTCGCCGTTCTCCACCCAGAAGCCGCTGGCTCCGCGTGAATAGTCGCCAGTCACCATGTTGAGGCCGTGCCCCATCATCTCGGTGACCAGCAGGCCGCTGCCCATCTCCTGCAGCAGGCCCGCAAGATCGTGCTCGCCGCTGTCGATGGCCAGATTGCGCACACCCCCGGCGTTGCCGGTGGTCTGCATGCCCAGCCGGCAGGCGGAATAGCTGTCCAGCACGTAGCCCTGCAATACGCCATCGCGGATGATGTCACGATCGCGGGTGGCCACTCCCTCGTTGTCAAAGGGCGCGCTTGCCAGCCCCCGGGGCAAGTGAGGGCGTTCGTGGATCTGCACCCAGTCGGGGAACAACTGTTCGCCGAGCTGATCGAGCAGGAAACTGGCCTTGCGGTACAGCGCGTGACCGCGGATGGCCCCGGTCAGCGAGCGCAGCAATCCGGGCGCGATGTCGGCGCGGAAGACCACCGGCGTCTGGCGGGTGCCGAGGCGGCGTCCGTTGAGCCGCGCCACGGCCCGCTCTGCCGCGATGCGGCCGATGGTCTCGGGTGCCGCGAGTGTCTGGTGCAGGCGGCTGCTGTCGTACCAGTAGTCGCGCTGCATGCTGTCGCCCTCCTGGGCGATCACCGAGCAGCTGAGGCTGTGGCGGCTGAAGGGATAGCCGCCGACGAAGCCATGGCTGTTGCCGTAGATGAAGCTGCCGGACTGGCTGTTGAGCGTCGCACCCTCGGAGTTGCTGATCCGCGGGTCGGTCTGGCGCGCTGCATCCTCACAGCGGCGCGCAATCTCCGCCGCTTCCTCGGGGGCGAGTGACCAGGGATGATAAAGGTCCAGATCGGGGTAGTCGCGGGCCAGCAGTGCCGGGTCGGCAAGGCCATGGCAGGGGTCTTCGGAGGTGTAGCGGGCGATACGACAGGCCGCGGTGACTGTTTCGCGGATCGCCTGCGGACTCAGGTCGCTGGTGCTGGCGGCCCCCTTGCGGTGGCCGAAATAGACCGTCACCCCGAGGCCGCGGTCATTGGTGTGCTCGATGGTCTCGACTTCCCCCAGGCGCACCGTCAGGCTCAGCCCGCTGTCGCTGGAGACGCCCGCCTCGGCGGCGCTGGCGCCCTGCCGTTTGGCCTCTGCAAGCAGGTCGGCTACCGCCTGCTCGAGTTGCGGGAGCTGCGTCCTGGCGTCGAGCGGGGCATCCGGGGTCAGTTCACGGGGACTGTTCATGCCGCGGTCCCCCCGACGGTCAGCTCATCGATCTTCAGGGTCGGCTGGCCGACGCCCACCGGCACACTCTGGCCCTCCTTGCCGCAGGTGCCGACGCCGCTGTCGAGCTCCAGGTCGTTGCCGACCATGCTCACCCGCGTCATCACCTCGGGGCCGCTGCCGATCAGGGTCGCACCCTTTACCGGGGTGGTGACCCTGCCGTTCTCGATCAGGTAGGCCTCGCTGGCGGAGAACACGAACTTGCCGGAGGTGATGTCCACCTGGCCGCCGCCGAAGTTGACCGCATACAGGCCCTTCTCTACCGAGGCGATGATCTCGTTCGGATCGGAGTCGCCCGGCAGCATGTAGGTGTTGGTCATGCGCGGCATGGGCAGGTGGGCATAGGATTCGCGCCGGCCGTTGCCGGTGGAGGCGACGCCCATCAGGCGGGCATTCATCTTGTCCTGCAGGTAGCCCCTGAGGATACCGTTCTCGATCAGCACGGTGTGCTGGCTCGGCACCCCCTCGTCGTCGATGGTCAGCGAGCCACGCCGGTCGGGCAGGGTGCCGTCGTCCACCACGGTGCACAGGGTCGACGCGACCTGCTCGCCGACGCGCCCGGCGAAGGCCGAGGTGCCCTTGCGGTTGAAATCGCCCTCCAGGCCGTGGCCGACCGCCTCGTGCAACAGCACGCCGGGCCAGCCGGGGCCGAGCACCACCGGCATGGTGCCGGCGGGGGCGTCGATGGCCTCGAGATTGACCAGTGCCTGGCGCACCGCCTCGCGGGCGAAACCGAGTGCCCGGTCCTCCTGCAGCAGGAAATCGAGGGTGGTGCGCGCGCCACCGCCGCTGCTGCCCTGTTCGCGCCGGCCGTCCTGCTCGACGATGACCTGCACATTGAGCCGAATCAGCGGTCGTACGTCGCCGGCCAGGGTGCCGTCGTTGGCGGCCACCAGCACCACGTCGTGGGCCGCCACCAGGCTGACGATGACCTGCTGCACCCGCGGGTCCGCGGCGCGCGCCTCGGCATCCACCCGGCGCATCAGCGCCAGCTTCTCGTCCTCGTTCAGGCTCTCCAGCGGGTTGACGGCCGGATACAGCGGCCTGGCGGCAGGCGGGCTGAGCTGAGGCAGTCGGCCCGACTGGCCGCTGCGGGCGATGGCACGGGCTGAACCGGCGGCCTGCAGCAGTTGGGGCAGGTTGAGGTCGTCGGTATAGGCGAAGCCGGTCTTCTCGCCACTGATGGCGCGCAGCCCGGCGCCCTGCTCGATGTTGTGATTGCCTTCCTTGATGATGCCGTCGTCCAGCACCCAGGATTCCAGCCGGCTGGACTGGAAGTAGATGTCGGCAACATCGATGTCGCTGCTGAGCAGCTGGTCCATGACGCGTTCGAGGTCGGAGTCGGCCAGGCCGGGACTGTCGAGCAGCGTGTGACGGGCTATATCAAGGGCTTGCATGGGGATACCTGTGGCGGGGTTGACCGCTGGAATATGGGGGCAGTGGAGCGGGCTTCAACTCAACGGCATTTCAGGCGGCGATGTTCGAGACAGGGGAAATTGCGCCGGGTGCTGCGCAGCGAACCCAGGTCGACGGTCCCGCTGGCGATGCCATTGCCCCGTGCCTGCTGGGCGATGGGTGTGCCCCAGGGGTCGACCACCATGCTGTGGCCGTAGGTTTCACGCCGGTTGATGTGGAATCCGCCCTGGGCGGCGGCCACCACGTAGCTGAGGTTTTCGATGGCGCGGGTGCGCACCAGCACCTCCCAGTGGGCGCGGCCGGTCACCGCCGTGAAGGCGGAGGGCAGGGCGATCACCTCCGCGCCCTGCTCCTGCAGGGCGCGGAACAGCTCGGGAAAGCGCAGGTCGTAACACACCGCCAGGCCGAGCCGGCCGAACGGGGTGTCGATGACGGTGACCTTGTCACCCGGCTCGATGTCATCGGACTCTGCATACTCTTCGCGCGCCTCCACCAGGCGGACATCGAACAGGTGCATCTTGTCGTAGCGCGCCACCTGCTCGCCGCGATCATCGTAGACCAGGCAGGCAGCGCGTACCTTGGCGTTGTCGCGGGCCTCCAGCGGCAGGGTGCCGCCGATGATCCAGATGCCCAGGCGCGCTGCCAGGCGGGACAGAAAGGCCTGCAGCGGGCCGTCGCCCTCGCTCTCGCGTATGGTCAGCAGCTCGGCACAGCTGGCGCCCATGAAGGCGAAGTTTTCCGGCAGCACCACGGCGCGGGCCCCCTGCTTGGCCGCCAGTTCGATCAGGCGTTCGCTCTCCAGCAGATTGGCGTTGACGTTGGAGCCGGAGGCGAGCTGGATGGCGGCGACAGTATGGGTGTTGGCGGTCATGGTGCGGTGAAATCCTGGACGGTTCGGAAGGGCCTTCAGGGGCTGTCAACTGTGCTGCAGCTTATCACAGGGGAGGGTCATTCCCCGAAGAGCGTGCCGTCATTTTCCGCCGTGTCGCCGCCGTTCCCGTCACTGGCTGCACCGCCACTGAAGGGCTTCAGCAGCTTGGAGAGGACGCCGCCGGTATCCAGCTGTTTCACCTCCGGGTTGTCCCAGGGGCCGATGACGCTGTACTGGAAGCGGTTGATCTTGTCGATCTGCTCGCTGGCCAGCTCCTGGGCAACCCACACCGCGACCCCGGCCAGCGGACCCGCGCTGGTGCCCACCGCCAGGGGCAGCACGGCCCCCAGCTCGGGTGTCACGGTGACCAGCTGGTCGAGATCGCGCTTCACCAGCCCGGTCCGCCCGGCGATGCCGATGACACCCGACGGCCCCTTGATGGTCAGATCATTGGTGTAGGCATTGCCCTTGTCGAAATGGAAACTGCCGCTGGTCTGGTCGAAGCTGAAGCCCTTGCCGAACAGGTCGCGGAAGTCCAGTCGCAGGCGGCGCTGTATGGCAGCGAAGTTGAGCAGCCCGATGGCGCGGGAGACCCCTGGCTCGACCTCGACGAAGACGCCCTTTTCGATATCCAGGTTGAGTTCGCCGCTGAGGCCGGGGAGGCTGAAAGCCGTGGGCTGACCCCGCCAGCTGAGGTCGAAGTCCACGGTGGCCTCACCCTTCTGCAGCTGTTCGGAAAAACCCAGCGTCTTCAGCAGGGTACCGAAGTCCTCGCTCTGCAGCCGGCCATCGAGACTGGATTCGCCGTCTTCACCGCCCACCGCAGCCGTCCAGCTCAGCTGGCTCTCCAGACTCACGTTGTCGCCGTGCAGACTGATGGGCGCGATGCTGATGCCATCGCTGGTCTTGCGCAGCTTGAGGTCGAGCTGGCCGATGCGCTGATCGTTGACCTGGAGGTTGCGGCAGACCAGGTCAAGCACCGGCCAGTCGCGGGGAGATCCGGGGTGACGCTCGTTCTTTGCGGTGGTGGTGGGCGCGGCGGCGGGGTCGAAATGCAGGCCGAGCCGGTCCAGGTCGATCTGGATCGGCGCGCTGGCAGGGTCGGCGGGTACCAGGAAACGGCCGGTGAAATTGGTGCCCTCGGCAGTGCCGTCCCAGCCATTTTCGGTCTCGCGCACCGCGAGGCGGATGTTGTCGATGCCGAAATCACCGATGGCCAGGTGGCCGAAGGTGAGGTCCGTGCGCAGCGGCGGCAGCTTGGCGCGTTGCCTGCCGTTCCCCTGCAGGTCGAGCCAGGGGGAGAGGTCGAGTTGCTGCAGATGACCGGAAAGGAACACGCCGGGCCCCTTGGGCAGTTTTGCCGGGCCGCCGCCGAAGCGGATGGCGCTGCGGCGAGCATCCCGGGTGAAGCGGGCTTCGAGCAGATTGCCATAGGCGAGCTGTATCACCGGGTCTTCGACCAGTGGCATCTCCAGGCGGAAGGAGATCTTCTGCGCGGCCCGTTTGGCCAGCGGGGGCGGCAGATCGATGGCGATGCCGGACAGGTCGGATTCCACCACCAGCCGGGAGGACTTCGTGCGGGCCTTGCGTCCGGCGATGCCGACGCGCACCGCGAACTCGCTGCTGCCACGGACCGGATCGAGGGGCAGCGCCGGCAACTGGCGGCGGATCTGATCGACACCGAGCTGGCTGAGGATGCTGACCCAGGTACGTCCGTCGTCGCCGGGGGCGACGCTGGCGGTCACCGGGATGTCGCCGAGGGCGAGGCCGCGGATGTCCTCGCCACGAACACCTGCCAGGTCGAAGGCCAGCTCACCCTGCAGCCGGGCCACCGTCAACTGCCAGTCCGGCAGCTTCAGGGTGGCGTCGAGGAAGCGCAGGCGCCCGTCCAGCTGTAGCTTGCCGTGGTGCGCCAGCGGCAGGGTGAAGGCCAGCTGCAGCTGGCTCTGACCCGCTGCCTCAAGGCTGTGTGCGAGATCGCCGAAATCCTTGCTCAGGGGACTCTCGGACAGCAGCCGGAGGGGGTCCGCGAGGGGGCCGCGGATCCTGCCGCGCACCTGCAGCGGGCCGGTCGGGTTGAGGGGGCTGATGTGTCCGTGGGCGCGCAGGATCTCGCTGTCATAGATGCGGCCGTGGTCGAGGTCGATGTCGAGATCGTTGTTGTGAAAGCGCAGCTCGGCGGTGACATCGCTCAGCGGTGGCCATCCTTGGCGGTAATCGACCTGCAGTTCCTCGACACCGAACAGCACCTCGAAATGACCATTGTGCGTCCGGGCATAGGGGAAGTCGCTGAGGGGGCCGAGCAGCAGCACCGTACCGCTGGGGATGTCTCCCCCGGTGAATGCCTGGTCGAGCCAGCGTACCAGCTTGTCGCCCATGATCGGGGTCGGCAGATAGTCGGGCACGGCGGTGGCGCGGCCATCGCGGAAATCGGTCTGCAGGTCGATCTGCAGGTCGGCTGGGTTACCGCTGGGTGTCTCCAGTCGGAGCCGGCTGCGGCTGTGGATGTCCGGGTTGTAGGCCACCAGTTCGTGGGTCTGCAGCTGCCAGCCCTGGCCTTGCAGTGGTTGCCAGTGGAACGTGCCCCGTGCCCGCTCCAGACGGATGGGGTGACGCATGGTCTTCGGCAGCGTCAGGGTCAGGTCGCGGCTGTCGAGATCGAGCTGCAGGCCCTCCTGGCCGCCGCGGATAACGGCCGACAGTCCTTCGACGCCGGGGATGTTCTCCCAGGGATCGACGCTCAGGCGGTTGAGACGGCCAGCGAGCCGCCACGGGTTGTCCGCACCGGTGCGCAGCGTGAACCGCAGCTGCTGCAGTTCGCCCCGCGGGTCGAGTGCGGCCAGTGCCTCGGCCATGTCGGCATCGCTGGGATGGACCTGGTAGAGACTGACCAGATCCTGCAGACGCAGGTAGTCGGCACTGCCGCGCAGCTGCCACGCATCCGCGGCCACCTGTTCGGCGGTCAATTCGAGCCGGCCATTGGGCCAGCTGATGCCGTGGTGACTGAGGCTGAAGCCGTCCACCTGCAGCTTCCAGCCGCGGGGCAGGCGATCGAGCCGGAAGTCGCCGCGCAGGTCATCGAGGCGGATACGGCGCTCGCCGTGGGCGACCATCAGGTCGGGGAGGTCGAGCTGACCCTGCAGCCGCTGCATTCGTCCCTGCCGCCAGTCGCCCCAGAGCGCCAGTCGGCGGGCCACACCATGCACGCGGTAGGGGGCCGGCAGGTAGTCCGCTGGCAGCAGGTCGCTGCTGATGTCGTTCAGCTGCAGGTAGGTGCGGCCCGACCAGTCGGCCTGCCAGGGGGCACTGTCGAGTTCGGCCAGCAACAGCATGCGGCCACCGCGGTTGCCGTCCAGCTGCATCCGGGCCGCGATGTTGAGTGCCTCGCCACGGGTGTCGAGGTCGAGTTGTGCGTGGGGGATGCGCAGCGGTGCCAGGTGCTTCTGGCGGTCTTCCCAGATCAGCTCGATGTCGCGCAGCCGCAGGCGGCCGGGGAGGACGAGCGGCGAGCTGCCGCCGGCGTCGGCCGGCTGCCGGTTGAGGCCGGCCAGGCGGATGCGGCCATCGGTCTCGCGCACCAGGTGGATCTGCAGGCGGTGCAGGGTGACCCGCAACGGCGAGAGGTTGCGGTGCAGCAGCATGTCGAGCAGGCCGACATCGAGGTCGACACGCTCGAGCCGGATGACCTGGTCGCTGCCCGGGTCACCGAGGGTCAGCTGTTCCAGGCGCAGGGCCGGGCCGAGGCCGCGCCAGCGTGCCTTCAGCCCGCCGATGCTGACCGGCCGGCCCAGCTGTTCGCTGGCGTAGCGGGCGAGGTCGTCGCGCCAGTCGCCGAGCAGCGGGGTCAGCAGATAAGCGCCGCCGCTGAGGATGCCCAGAATGATGATCAGCCATGCCGCCAGGTGGCGCAGCCGCCGCAGCCAGGGTTTCAGCCGGGCCGGCATCAGCGTCCCCCGTCACCCGGCGATACGGGTTGCGGCGCGACGGTGGAGTCAGACCAGCACAATGTCGTATTGCTCCTGGGTGTAGAGCACCTCGGCCTGCAACCGTATGGGCTTGCCGATGAACTGCTCCAGTTCCGCCAGGTTCTGTGATTCGTCGTCGAGCAGGCGGTCGATCACCTCCTGCGAGGCCAGTACCAGCAGCTGCTCCACGTCGAACTGGCGGGACTCGCGCAGGATTTCGCGGAAGATCTCGTAGCAGGTGGTCTCCGGGGTCTTCAGGTTGCCGCGACCGCTGCAGCAGGGGCAGGGCTCGCAGAGCACGTGTTCGAGCGATTCACGGGTGCGCTTGCGGGTCATCTCCACCAGGCCCAGAGTCGACACCTCGGTGATGTGGGTCTTGGCGTGGTCGCGGGCCAGGCAGCGCTCCAGTGCCCGCAGCACCTGGCGCTTGTGCTCCTCGTCCTGCATGTCGATGAAATCGATGATGATGATGCCACCGAGGTTGCGCAGCCGCAGCTGCCGGCAGATCGCCTGCGCCGCCTCCAGGTTGGTCTTGAAGATGGTCTCGTCCTGGTTGCGGTGGCCGACGAAGGCGCCGGTGTTGATGTCGATGGTGGTCATCGCCTCGGTCTGGTCGATCACCAGGTGGCCACCGGACTTCAGGTCCACCTTGCGTTGCAGCGCCTTCTGGATCTCGTCCTCGACGCCGTAGAGGTCGAAGATCGGGCGTTCGCCGGGGTAGTACTCGATACGGGTGCTCAGGTCGGGGATGAACTGGTCGGCGAAGGCCACGGCCTTGCGCCAGGTGGAGCGCGAGTCGATGCGCAGCTTCTCCACCTCCGGACCGATCAGGTCGCGCAGCGCGCGCAGCGCCAGCGGCAGGTCCTCGTGGATCAGTTCCCTGGGACTGGCGAGGGTGACCCGTTCCTGGATCGATTCCCACAGGCGATGCAGGAACAGCATGTCGGCGCGCAGGGCCAGTTCGTCCACGCCCTCCGCCGCGGTGCGGGCAATGAAGCCCCCCTTCAGCCCAGCCGCCTTGGCGTGTTCCTGGAGGATCTCGCGCAGCCGCGCCCGTTCGCCCTCGTCCTCGATCTTCTGCGACACGCCCACGTTCGGCATCTGCGGCATGAACACCATGTAGCGTGAGGGGATGGAGATATTGGTGGTCAGGCGTGCGCCCTTGCTGCCGAGGGGGTCCTTGACCACCTGCACCACCACCGGGCTGCCTTCGCTGAGGAGGTCGCTGATGTTCTCCGACTGCTTGCCTTCGGTGCCGGTGTTGATGTCGGATGCATGGAGGAAGGCAGCACGTTCGAGGCCGATGTCGACAAATGCTGCCTGCATGCCCGGCAGGACCCGGCAGACCTTGCCCTTGTAGATGTTGCCGACAATGCCGCGTTTGCCGGTGCGCTCGATGATCAGCTCCTGCACCACGCCGTTTTCCACCACCGCAACCCGGGTCTCGGGCGGGGTGACATTGATCAGGATTTCTTCGCTCATGGCTCCCAGTTTACTCCTGCCAGGACGGCTTGATGCCGGCGGACGCGAGAATTTCCGCCGTTTCGTACAGTGGCAGCCCCATCACGCCGGAGAAGCTGCCGGCCAGTTCGCTGACGAACACGGCGCCGAGACCCTGGATGGCATAGCCGCCCGCCTTGTCCGCCGGCTCACCGCTCGCCCAATAGCGGGCGGCCTCGCCGGGGTCGATGTGGCGGAAGCGGACGCGATTTTCTGACAGCCGAACCTCCGCATGGTTCGTGTACACCAGTGCCACGCCGGTCAGCACCCGGTGTTCGCGTCCGGACAGGGCGGCGAGCATCGCCAGTCCCTGCTCGCGGTCGCAGGGTTTGCCCAGTATCCGGTCGTCGAGCACCACCGCCGTGTCGGCGCCGAGCACCGCGGCATCGTGATGCAAGGCCTGTCCGGCGCGGGCCTTGGCCA
>JANTHH010000038.1 GCA_024762485.1 Chromatiales bacterium | reverse complement strand
ATGCCGCTGCTGAGCAGAGCATCGAGTCCGGAACTGAGCTGCATCTCCGAGGAGTGGATGGTATAGCGCGACTCGGACTCGAACAGGTCACTGGCGATCAGGCCGTAATAGATCGCAGCAAGCAGGGTCGGCAGGCCCACCCAGAGCAGGAACATCCGCAGCAGGCGGCGCTGTTGTTGTTGCTTGTCGAGCATCACCATGACGTGGCCCTACTGCGCCTGTTTATAAACATGTGCCGCCTCATCAAGGTCGTCGAACATCTGCAGCCTGCCCTTCAGGAGCACCGCACACTTCTCCGAGAATTTGCGGATGGTGCCGAGATTATGCGAGACGATGATCACCGAGGATCTGTCGTTCTGGCCCATCAACGCCTCCCGGCACTTCTCCTGAAATGGCTGATCGCCGACCGCGATAACCTCGTCGATCAGATAGGTATCGAACTCGATCGCCATGCTCATGGCGAAGGCCAGGCGCGCCTTCATGCCGGACGAATAGGTGCGCACGGGGGCGTAGAAGTATTCGCCAAGCTCGGAAAATTCGAGCACGCGAGCGGTGACCGCCTGTACATCGCAGCCATAGATGCGGCTGACGAACCGCGCGTTTTCCTCACCGGTCAGCACCGGGTTGGCGCCGCCACTGAAGCCAATGGGCCAGGAGACCCGCACACTGCGGGTCACGCTGCCGCTGTCGGGCTGCTCGGTCCCTGCGATGATGCGCAGCAGGGTGGACTTGCCCTGGCCATTGCGTCCGAGGATGCCGATGTTCTCCCGGGGCGGGATATCCAGCGAGATATCGTCCAGTACCGTGCGCATGCGGTGGTGCAGTGGATAGGCCTTGCTGACGTGCTGTAACGAGATCATGCGAGCCTCATCCGGCGGCGCGACAGACGCTCCAGCAGCAGCCCCAGATAGGTGAAGCCGATGATCCAGGCAACGATATAGCCGGCATCCGCGTAATGGGCAATGTAACCCTGGAACAGGCCGTCGCGCGCCAACTCGACCCCGTGCAGCACCGGGTTCCACAGCAGGTATTCCCGCATCGTCGCCGGCAGCTCGTTGGCGGTGAAAAAAATGCCGGAGAGGAAAAACATCGGGCGCAGCACGATATTCACCCAGCGCTGGGTGCCATTGAAGATCACGCCAAGCCCCATCATTGCCAGGCCGACCGAGGCGCCGAGCAGCCCCGACAGCAGCAGGCCGCCCAGCAGCAGCAGGACATTGTCTATCGACCATACGCCCAGCACCAGACCGCGCCCGGCAAGGATCAGCCCGAACACGGACAACAGGGTGAAGGTCTCGAGCAGGATACGGGCAATGGCCAGGTCGATGGGCTTGACCTGCGGATAGAACAGCAACGGCTTGTTGGTATTGATTGCCAGCATGGTCTGGGTCAGCACACTGCGGAACAGCATGTAGGGGATGATCCCGGTAGTGATGAAGCCGGCGACATCCATGCCACCCGGCAGATGCCTGTGGGCATAGGCAAAGATGCCATAGAAGGTGGCGACCCAGAACAGGGGCTCCAGCAGTGCCCAGAGATAGCCGAGGCTGCTTGCACCATAGCGGGTGCGTGTCTCGCGGATCACCAGTGCATGGATCACCTGGTACTGGGTGTGCAGGGCATCAGCGAGTCGCATGCCAACACCTCCTGCCTGCCGAAGCAGCCCCCATCAGAATGAGCGCGCCCATGTCCACTGCGCATCCTTCCTGCACGCCAGGCGGCAGTAGGATGCCCCCTGTTCCGTGGTGATCATGATGGTACGACACTGTTTGCCGCTGGCCGCATGGTAGATGGGTCCGGCGAGCAGCGTCTTGCCGTCGCGCATCACGGCCTGCCCGGCAGGCAGCATGCCTGCCTCAGTCAGGAAGGCATCATCCGGGTCGACAGAGAGCGGTGCCACAGCGGCAGGTGGCGGTACTGATCCGGGGTTGTCGCCGCGCAACAATGAGGGCAACGGGGTTGTCGAACAGCCGGACAGCAACAAGGTCGATGCGAATACGATCGGAAGGGGCTTTGGCCTGAACATTTGCCTCGAGGTCCTTTATTGCTTGCCAGGGAGGCTGTCACCGTATCCTTGAGGTACACCTGATGTCGCCGGGCATATTTTCAGCGCATCAATTTACTATGAATGGACCATCCGGGCCACCCGGAAGGCTGCAGTCACGACCTGATGCACAAAAAAAACGGACTGCGGATATCCGCAGCCCGTTCCAGATATGGTGGGTCGTGGGCGATTCGAACGCCCGACCAATTGATTAAAAGTCAACTGCTCTACCGGCTGAGCTAACGACCCGGAAATCTCATTATTCGGAGGCCAGCCCCCGTGAAGAAGCGGGGATTATACAGAAGGCATCCCTGCCCTCAAAGCCTTTTTTCCGTCAGACCGCCTCCAGCTTGCGCATCGCCTCGGGCAGCAGCTTCAGGTCCACCAAACCGGTGATCAGGGCCTTGGAGAAGGTGGCCTCGTCCTCGTATACCAGCTTGTAATACTGGATCTTCATGGTCAGGGCGCTGCCCAGAACAATGCCGAAGAAGGTGATGAAGGAGCCCAGTGCCAGGGTCGAAATTCCGGTGATGCCCTGGCCGAACGTACAGCCGAGCCCCAGTACTCCACCAAAGCCCATGAGGACGGCGCCGATCAGGTGGGTGACGAAATCACCCACCGAGTTGAACCATTCGATGCGGAAACTGCGGCTGAGCAACGCCCACAACAGCGAACCGCCGATCACGCCAAGAACCGACATGATCCCGAAGGTCAGCAGTGACATGTCCAGACCTTCCAGTAACAGTCCGAATGACTGACCCATCGGGTTGACGAAGGTGAAAGACTGGGGACTGAGCGGGCGGCCGGCAGCCGGCTTGCCCTCTTCGGAATCGGCCAGCATGTCCCACTGTTCGTAATAGGACACCAGATCGGTCATCTCGCCATCGGCATCGACCATGATGTTGCTGGTGACGAACCAGGCCGCGAGGATCAGCACGCCCACCATCAGGCCACCGAGCACGTTATCGAAGCTGCCACGGAAATCGGCGGACTTGAGCACGAACCAGAGGATCAGAGCAGCGAGAATGCCGCCGATGACCAGGCGCGCACTGGCAGCGCCCTCCTCACCCGCGACCAGGGTGCCCAGATCCTGGCTGGAACCGACATCGATGGCCAGGGGACGGATCCAGTCGTAGAACAGCACGGTGAACAGGGTCTGATCGGTGCCGGGCAGCGGGCTGACCATGTAGTACGCGATCAGACCGATGACCAGAAACACCATGATCGACTTGATGTTGCCACCACCGATCCGCACCAGGGTCTTGTTGCCGCAGCCGGAGCCGAGGGTCATGCCGATACCGAACATCAACCCCCCCAGCAGGTTCTCGGCCCAGATCAGCTGACCGGCGCGGTAGGGCGGGAAGGCGTCGTCCGGGCGCGCCATGCCCACGGATTCGAGGATGAGCATGCCGATGATGGCGATGGCGATGGCGAACAGCCAGGCCCGCATCCGCCCGAGATCACCCATGTTGACCATGTCCGAGACAGCACCCATGGTGCAGAAATTGGTCTTGTTGGCCACCACCCCGAGCACCAGGGCAATCGCGAAGACCGACCACAGCATGAACGACTGTGCGGCGACAAAACTTTCAAAAGTCATTGCAAAACTCCCCAAATAGGCCGTGAATCGGCCCGAATTGCATCAAAACAGGCTTATTGTCTGGCGGCGAAGACTAGCGGAAATCACCCCATGGTGCCAACCTCAGCGGTAGCGGGTCGGATCCTCCACCCCGGCGTCGGCAAAACCCTGGCGCCGGAGGCGGCAGGAATCGCAGACGCCGCAGGCCGTACCCACATCGTCCGCCTGGTAGCAGGAAACCGTCAGGCCATAGTCCACCCCGAGTGCCGTACCGGCACGGATGATCTCGGCCTTGGTCATCTTCACCAGGGGCGCATGGACATGAAAAGCATCCCCTTCCACACCCGCCTTGGTGGCCAGATTAGCTAGATGCTCGAAGGCGGCAATATATTCCGGCCGGCAGTCAGGATAACCCGAGTAATCCACGGCATTGACGCCGACGAACAGATCCCGGGCGCCAAGCACCTCGGCCCAGGCCAGGGCCAGAGAAAGGAAAATAGTATTGCGGGCGGGAACATAGGTGACGGGAATCCCCTCAGCCACACCCCCTTCCGGCACGTCGATACGGTGATCGGTGAGCGCCGACCCTCCCAGCGCATCCAGCGACAGAGGGAGGATCCGGTGCTCGACGGCCCCCAGCGCTGACGCCAGCCGGCGGGCGGCCTGCAGTTCCGCGCGATGACGCTGGCCATAGTCCAGGCTCAGGGCGTAGCAGTCATAGCCCTGCGACTTCGCCATCGCCAGCACCGTGGCGGAGTCGAGTCCACCCGACAACAGGACCACGGCCTTTTTCCTGCCCGCGCTCATCTACCCGCCTCGTCTCCCCATAACAGCTTGTGCAGCTGCAGCTGGAACCGTACCGGCAGGTGATCGCGCAGCACCCAGTCGGCCAGCACGGTCGGGTCCATCCGTCCGAAGACGGGTGAAAACAACACCTCACAGCGCCCCGTCAGTTCCCAGCGCTCCAGTTGGTCGCAACTCCAGCGATAATCCGCCTCGTCGCCGATGACAAATTTCACCTGGTCAGCCCGGGTCAGGTGCCCGATGTTCTCATAGCGGTTCTTCTCTACCTCGCCCGAGGACGGGGTCTTGAGGTCCATGACCTTGACCACCCGCGAATCGACATCCGAGACGTCAATCGCCCCACTGGTCTCGAGCGACACCTCGTAACCGGCATCGCACAGCGCCGCCAGCAGGGGCAGGCAGTCCTTCTGTGCCAGCGGTTCGCCTCCCGTCACCGTAACGAAGCGGGCATGGTGCCGGGCGACCTCCTCCAGAATCTCCGGCAAGCTCTGCCATTCGCCGCCCTTGAAGGCGTATTCGGTGTCACAGTAGACGCAGCGCAGGGGACAGCCGGTCAGGCGCACGAACACGGTGGGCCAGCCAACGGTACGGCTCTCGCCCTGCAGGGAATAGAAGATCTCGGTGATGCGCAGACGCGGTGTGGTATCGGCCATGATGACTGCTCCCAAGCGGGAGATCAGCGGGTTTCGCGGGCGAGCCGCTGCAGGCGTTGTTTCGCCATGTCGGCGACAGCCGTGTTCGGATAGTCCCTGACCACCTGTTCGAGGGTGGCCTTGGCCGCTGCCCGCTGTCCCAGGGCATGCTGGATATAGCCGATCTTCAGCAAGGCACCGGCCACCTTCGGGCTGTCCGGATAATCGCTGACCACCTTCTGGAATTCACGCAGGGCGGTTTCGTTGTCCTGCAGAACATAGCTGGCCTCGGCCATCCAGTACTGGGCGTTGGCGGCAAGCTTGGAGTGGGGATACTTCTCGAGGAAGGCGCGGAAGGCCTTCACCGCCTCCTGGTAACGCCGCTGCTGGGGGCTCAGCAGGGCGTAGGCCGCCTTGTATTCGGCCTCTTCCCGGGCAGGATCCGCGGCCGCCGGGGTCGACGGCCGCGGTGCAGCCACCGCCGCGGGTGTCGCGGCCGTGGCGGTTGAAGGGGGTGCAGCAGGCACGGCAGGCGCCGGCGTCTGTTGCAGACTGGCAATGCGCTGATCGATGTCCAGGTAGAGATCGCGTTGCTTGCGTTTGAGCAGCGCGATCTCGTGCTGGAGCTGTTCGATCTGGCCACGCAGCTGGCGGTTGTCCTCCTGAATCGCCTGCAGTTGCAGGGTCAGGTCGGTGATCCGGTCAACCCGCCGCTCCAGCACATCCAGCCGCTGATCGAAACTGCCCGCTGCCGTCGCCGCCAGTGGCGACAAGATCAGCAGGGCGAACAGCAGGCCGGACGTGAGGCGCTTCAACGACATCGCTTAGCGGTTATAGACCAGGACGGCGCGGCGGTTCTTGGACCAGGCAGACTCGTCGTGTCCTTCCACCGCGGGGCGCTCTTCACCATAGCTGATGGTGCTCAGCTGGGAAGCATCCACACCTTCGGCCTCGAGGAAGGACTTGACCGAATTGGCACGACGCTCACCAAGGGCGATGTTGTACTCGCGCGAACCGCGCTCGTCACAGTGACCTTCGATCAGCACGCTGGCACCGGGGTGGTTGAGCAGGTATTCGGCATGGGCGCGCAGCACGGGCACGGCCTCGGGCTTGATGTCGCTCTTGTCGAAGTCGAAGTACACCACCTTCTTGAACAGCAGGCTGTCTGGATTGTCCAGGGGGTTACCTTTCCAAACACCAGGCTCCACAGCGCCGCGGGTCTCAGCGCCGGTGGTTGCAGCACGCTCCTCAACCTGAGCTGCGCCGCCCTCTTCCTTTGTGCCCGTGGTGCTACACCCGGCAAAAGCCAGCGCCGCCAGGGCCAGTGCCAGCCAGGACCATTTCTTGATATTCATTACCCACTCCTCGTCGATTAACGTTGGAAACTAGCGTTCGTAATAGGGCGACCACACGGGCTCGCGTACGTCCCCGGTCTGTGCTGCCAGGCGCTGCTTGACGCGGCCATCGGTGGACACAGCCGCCAACACGCCACGTCCGCCAGCCCTGGTTGCGTAAATTATCATGCCGCCATTGGGGGCGAAACTCGGAGATTCATCCAGCGACCCCTCGCTGAGCACCCGTAATGTCTGGGATGTGAGGTCGAGCACACCGATACGGAAATCACCGTTGACCTGCGTCACCAGGGTCAGGCTCCTGCCATCGGGGGAATAGGAGGCACGGGCATTGTAACGACCCTCGAAGGTCAGGCGCTCCGCCTCGCCACCGCTGGCTGGCTTGCGATAGATCTGCGGCGAACCGCCACGATCCGAGGTGAAGATGATGTACTTGCCGTCCGGCGACCAGGCCGGCTCGGTCTCGATGGCCCAGTGCCGCGTCAGTGGCCGCAGCTTTTTGAACAGCAGGTCCATGACGAAGATATCGGCATTGCCGTCCTTCGACAATGCCATCGCCAGGTAACGTCCGTCCGGGGACCAGGCCGGCGCACCATTGATGCCCTTGAAGCTGGTGAGCTTCTCACGCCGGCCTGTAAACACCTCCTGCACCCAGATGGAGGGCTTGCCGCGCTCGAAGGAGACGTAGGCCAGTTTGCGGCCATCGGGCGACCAGGCCGGCGACATCAGGGGTTCCGTCGAGCTGACGATGGTCTGCGGGTTGTAGCCATCCGCATCCGCCACGTGCAGTTGCAGTCTCTCGTTGCCGATCTTGCCGGTGGCGGTGATATAGGCGATACGCGTGGCGAAGGCACCGCGCTCACCGGTCAGGGTCTCGTAGATGATGTCGGCGATGTGGTGGGCGGTGGCGCGCAGATCGCGTGCGGTGGTGGGGATGTTGTAGCCGGCGATCTGCTCGCCCCGGTAGACATCGAACAACTGGAAACGCACCAGGTAGCCGCCCGGGCCATTCGGCTCGACCCGCCCGACCACCAGGTTCTCCATGCCCAGCGCCCGCCAGTCGCGGAAATCCACCCCGCTGACCTCCGAGGGCCGGGCCAGCATGTCCTTGGGATCGAGCGGCTTGAAGCGCCCGCTGCGCCGCAGATCGGCCATCACCACCTCGCCGACGTTGTGCACAGGCCTGAGATCCGCCTTGCCCTGCCAGGCGAAGGGCACTACTGCGATGGGCAGGGCGCCCTCGACACCTTCGGTGATCTCAATGGTCAGTGCGGCCTGGACGGGCGCCCAGGCCACCAACAACAGCAGGGACATCAGAAACTTTCGCATGTCGTTAAGCAACCTTATTCGCTGGGGTTGAATATGAAGTCGATCTCGCGGAACTGGGCCTGCAGTGCCGGAGAGGTGGGCATCGGCAATGGCTCTGCCTTGCGTACCGCCGCCTCCACCGAGCGGTCGAAGGCACCGTTGCCGCTGGATCTGACGATATTGACCAGCAGCACCGAGCCACTGGCACCCAGTCGCACCCGCACGGTGCACTTCAGGCCCTGACCGGAAGTCCCTGGCGGGCGCAACCAGTTGCGCTCCACCTTGTCGGCGATGGCCGCGATCACCCGGTCACGCTCGGCCGCCATCTGTTCGGCCTCGAACTGGGCCGCAAGTTCCTTTTCCCGCGCCGCCTTCTCCGCCGCCGCCCTCGCGGCAGCCTCCTTGCGCTTGCGCTCGGCCTCTGCCTTGCGCCGGCGTTCCTCGGCGGCCTTCTTCTCTGCCGCCAGACGTTTCGCCTCCTCGGCCTTGCGCTTCTGTTCTGCCAACCGCTTGGCCTCGGCCGCCTTGCGCTGGGCCTCCAGTGCCTGCTGTTTTTCCTGCTCCGCCTTGCGCCTGGCCTCGATGGCCGCCAGTTCCCTGGCCTCGGCCGCCTTCTTTTGTTGCAGCTCTGCCAGGCGCTGCTTCTCCTGCTCGGCCTTCTTCCTGGCCTCGGCGCGGCGCTTGGCTGCTGCCTTCTCCTGCGCCTTGCGCTTGCGTTCGATGTCGGCGAGACGTTTCTTTTCCTTCGCCTGCTTACGCCTCAGTTCGGCGAGCCGCTGCTCCTCCCGCTTGCGTGCAGCCTCGGACTTCGCCTGCTTCTTCTGCTCGGCAGCCTTGAGTTTCGCCACCTCGGCCTGCAGCCGGGCATCGTCCACCACCCGTGCGTGCACGATCTCCACCTGGCTGCCCTGGGGCCTGGGCGGCTTGCGCCAGTCGACACCGACGACCATGAAGGCCAGCAGCAGGGCGTGCAGCACTGCCGCCAGGATCACCGCCAGGGGGTTTCGTCGCAGCAACTCCCACATGGCGGATCAGGGCGTCTCCAGTGGCTCGGTGATCAGTCCGACACTGGGCGCGCCCGCGGCCTGCAGGATGGTCATGACCTTGATCACCCGACCGTAATCCACATGCCGGTCGCCGCGCACCATCACCGGGATGCCCGGGTTGAGCTTGATGATGGCCGCCGCATGGTGCAGCAGGGCCGCTTCGTCCACCGCCTTGCTGCGGTCGTCGTCGTAGGTGACGAAATAGTCGCCCTTGGCATCGACGCTCACCACCAGCGGCCGCTTGGCCTCGTCTTTCAACGGCTCGGCAGCCGCCTGCGGCAGGTCCACCGTCACCCCCTGGGTCAGCAGCGGCGCGGTGATCATGAAGATCACCAGCAGCACCAGCATCACGTCGATGTAGGGCACCACGTTGATCTCGGCCATGGGACGGTGGGTCTTGTTGCGGTGCGACATGGACTGTCTCAGCCCGCCTTCTTGCTGGCCGACAGGTGGGCCTGGCGTTGCAGGATGTTGGAGAACTCCTCGACGAAGTCGTCGTAGCGGTTCTCCAGCCGCTGCACCTGGTTGGAATACTTGTTGTACGCGACCACCGCGGGGATGGCGGCGAACAGACCCATGGCGGTGGCGATCAGCGCCTCGGCGATACCCGGCGCCACCAGGTTGAGCGTCGCCTGCTTGACGTTCCCCAGTGCATGGAAGGCGTTCATGATGCCCCACACAGTGCCGAACAGGCCGACATAGGGACTGGTGGAACCCACCGTGGCGAGAAACGACAGGTAGGATTCGAGGCTGTCCATCTCGCGGCTCAGCGCCACCCGCATGGCGCGGCGCGAGCCCTCCACCACCTCGGCGGGGTCGATACCCGGGTTCTCCATCAACCTGGCAAACTCACGGAAGCCGGCATGGAATATCGCTGCCATGCCGGTGGCCTGCGTGCGGTCGATACCGCGATACAGTTTCTTCAGGTCGTTGCCGGACCAGAAGCGGCGTTCGAAATCGTCGGCCGCGGTCCTGGCACGGCGCAGTGCCCGGTTGCGATCGAAGATCATCGCCCACGACATCACCGAGGCCAGCACCAGCGAGGCCATTACCAGCTGTACCAGCGGACTGGCGTTCAGCACCAGCTGGAGAAAGGACAGATCACTCTGCATCGCTCAGCAACTCCTTGATCGCCGCAGGGAACGCGGCAGGCAGAAAACGTTCGGCATCGACACACACCACCTTGACCCGGCCACGGCACAAAATCTCACCATCCGCCTCGCGCCGGGTCTCCTGTTCAAAACTGAAACTGGCGCGCTTGCGCTCCACCACGACAGCACTCACCAGCAGGCGGTCGTTGAAACGGGCCGGCTTGAGGTAATCCACCTCGGCGCGGCGCACCGCGAACAGCACGCCCTGTTCGTCGCGCAACCGGTCCTGCTCGAAGCCGCGGGCGCGCAACCACTCGGTGCGGGCGCGCTCCATGAAACGCAGGTAGTTGGCGTAGAACACCACGCCGCCGGCATCGGTGTCCTCGTAATACACCCGGACAGGGAATTCAAAAATATCCACAGGCAACTCTAGATAGCCTCAGCGAGGCGAAGTTCAAACGGGCTTCAATCATCGATGGCCGGGTCATCGAACATATCAGGTTCGCTCAGGGTCCTGGCCGGCCTGATGCCGAAATGCTCGTAGGCCATGCGGCTGGCCACCCGGCCGCGCGGGGTGCGCATCAAAAAGCCCTGCTGGATCAGGTAGGGCTCGAGCACATCCTCGATGGTGCCGCGCTCCTCGCCGATGGCCGCTGCCAGATTGTCGACCCCTACCGGACCGCCCTCGAACTTCTCGATCACCGCCAGCAGCAGACGCCGGTCCATCTGGTCGAAGCCGCTGCCATCCACCTTCAGCATCGACAGCGCGGCGTCCGCCACCGCCCGGTCCACATTGCCGTCGGCCTTGACCTGGGCATAGTCACGCACCCGGCGCAGCAGCCGGTTGGCGATGCGCGGCGTGCCACGGGAGCGGCGCGCGATCTCCGCCGCGCCGGCCTCGTCCATGCCGATGTTGAGGATGCCCGCCGAGCGTTTGACGATACTGGCAAGATCGGCATCGGAATAAAACTCCAGCCGCTGCACGATGCCAAAGCGGTCACGCAACGGCGAGGTCAGCAGCCCGGCACGGGTGGTGGCGCCCACCAGGGTGAAGGGCGGCAGGTCGACCTTGATGGAACGCGCCGCCGGCCCCTCGCCGATCATGATGTCGAGCTGATAGTCCTCCAGCGCCGGATAGAGCACCTCCTCCACCACCGGGCTGAGACGGTGGATCTCGTCGACGAACAGCACGTCGCGCGGCTCCAGGTTGGTCAGCAGCGCGGCCAGGTCACCCGGCTTTTCCAGCACCGGGCCGGAGGTCTGGCGCAGGTTGACACCCATCTCGTTGGCGATGACATGGGCCAGCGTGGTCTTGCCCAGGCCCGGCGGGCCGAAGATCAGCACATGATCGAGGGCATCGCCGCGCTCACGGGCGGCGGGGATGAAGATCTCCATCTGCTCCCTGACCGCGGGCTGACCGACATAATCGGCCAGGGTCTTGGGGCGGATGGCCCGGTCCATCACGGCATCTTCCGAGCCGGCGGCGCCGCTGATGATTCTGTCGGGTTCGGTCATAAAAGGCAGGGGTCACAGAGCAGCTGTAGGACTGCCATCTTACCCGACTTGACGGAACTCTTGGGAAGCTCTGAATGAATCCATCCTGGATTCCTCAGAGCACGCTGCGCTGCAAACGCAGTTTGCAGCTTGCCTCAAAATCAACAGCTTACGCTGTCGATTTTGGTGACACATCTAGCCGTAAGGTTTTTGGGCGATAATATATCGACTTGATATATCTCGAATCGATACTAAACTGCACAGAACCACCTCCGATCCCGGGAACAACGCATGAGTGTCAAAACCCTCTGTCTCGGCGCGCTGAGCCTGCGCGACGGCACCGGCTACGACATCAAGAAACTGTTCGAGTCCGCCTTCAGCCATTTTCACAGCGCCAGCTACGGCTCGATCTACCCGGCACTGAAACAGCTGCAGGCCGACGGTCTGCTGGACTGCCGGCTCGAACCCGGTGCGAAGCATCCCGACCGCAAACTGTTCAGCCTCACCGGAGAGGGGCGCAAGGCCCTGGTCGATGAGCTGACCGCGATGCCCGCCGGCGAGCAGCTCCGGTCCGATTTCCTGCTGCTGATGTTCTTCGCCCACCTGCTGCCCACCGAGGTGTTGCGCGACAAGCTGGCGCAGATGGAGGCCTATTACGAGGACGAGCTGAGCTATCTGAAATCGATTGCCGATTGCGCGGAACACAGCGCCGGCATCGCCTTCACCATCGAGCAGGGCATTCAGGTCTACACTGCCAAACTCGGGCTGTTGCGCGATCGCCGCGAACAGCTGCTGAAGGACCATCGCGAGATCCCCAAGGAATGGAGCGAAAACAGCCCATGTACCGACTAGCCTTTCTGCTGTTCTGCATGCCTGCCCTGACCCAGGGTGCGACACCGGTCACCACCGCGCCGCTGTCCGACCTGCTCGAGGCCCGCGAATACAGTGCCCCCGCCACGCTGGTGGCCGACAACAGCCCCGCCCTGTCGGCCCAGATCAGTGCCCGTATCGAGCAGATCCCGGTTCGGGTGGGCGAGCGGGTGGCGGCTGGCGGCACCCTGCTGCAACTCGATTGCCGGCTGCATCAGTCCCGACTCGGTGCCAGCAGGGCGCTGTTGCAGCAACTGCAGGCACAGCAAGCCTTCGCCCGACGCCAGCTGCAGCGTGCCCGTGACCTGCGGCGCAAGAAAAGCGTCAGCGAGGAAGGCGTCGAGCAGCGCCAGAGCGAGCTGGATAGCCTGTCGGCCCAGGTACGGGCCCAGCAGGAACAGGTCCGGCAGGCCGCCCTCGAGGTCGAACACTGCACCATCACCGCACCCTTCAATGGCGTGGTCAGCGAACGCCTCGCCAGCATCGGCGACCTCGCCAGTCCCGGCACCCCGCTGTTGCGCCTGGTCCAGCTCGATGACCTGGAGGTCAGCGCACAGTTGGGTGAAAGCGAGGCCGCCAGTCTGCCACAGGCCAGCCGGTACTGGTTCGACTACCAGGGCAGCCGCAACCCGCTCCAGCTGCGCCAGCTGTTACCGGTGGTGGATACGCGCAGCCGCACCCGCGAGGCGCGTCTCGCCATCGCCGACACCGACATCCCGGCCGGTGCCAGTGGCCGCCTGCTGTGGCAGACGGGACAGTCCGTACTCCCCGCCAACTACCTGGTACGGCGTGACGGCATACTGGGTGTGTTCTATCTCAACGGTGGCAAAGCGCACTTCCATCCCCTGCCCGAGGCCATCGAAGGCCAGCCGGCGGTGATCGCGCTGCCGCCCACGACCCCCATCATCCTGGAAGGACGCTACGGCCTGCAGACCGGCGATGAGGTCGCACCCGACGACCCGGCCACCCGCAAAGACTGATCAAACCCCCAACGCAAGGAGCGCCACAATGAACCAGACAATGATCCTTCAACCCATGGTGGTGATGGTCGCCCTGACCCTCGGCGTGGCCCTGTGGATGCTGCGACTGCGCTTCAAGGCGGTGGCAGACGGCCAGTTGAGTCCGGGCTATTTCAAGCACAACCGTGGTGGCAAGGTGCCGGACTACCTGGCCCGGGTAACGCAGAATTTCGACAACCTGCTGGAGCTGCCGCCCCTGTTCTACATCGCCTGCGTCATCCTTTATCTGTTGCACGCCGTGGATGGCTACACCCTGGCCCTGGCCTGGGCCTATGTGGCCAGCAGACTGCTGCACAGCGCCATCCACACCACCTACAACCAGCTCTATCACCGCATGTCGGCCTTCCTTGTCAGCTGTCTGCTGCTGGGCATGTTGTGGGGCGAGCTCGGCCGCCAGGTATTCACCGCCGGCTGAGGGCTGCCGGCCCAGGAGAATCATCGCGATGTTCAACAGCCTGCTGAAGAACCATGTGCTCGCCAACCTCACCTTCGTGCTGGTGCTGGTGGTGGGGATGCTGTCCTACCTGACCATGCCCCGCCAGCAGGATCCGACCATCAACTTCAACTGGATCGTGATCACCACCCTCCTGCCGGGCGCCTCGGCACTGGACGTGGAGAAGAAGGTCACCGACCCGCTGGAAGACGCCATCCAGAAGATCCAGGACATCAAGTTCATGTCGTCGAACAGCCGCGAGTCGGCGTCCAGCATCCTGGTGCGTTTCCAGGACATCGATCAGCGCAGCTTCGACAAGCGGGTCAACGACCTGCGCCGCGAGATACAGAACAAGGAACAGGAACTGCCCGACGCGGCCGAGGATCCGCAGATCCTCGAGATCACCAGCGCCAATGCCTTCCCCGCCGCCTCCATCGCCGTGGTGGGCCGGGCCGATGACGAGACCCTGCGTATCCAGGCACGCAATATCGAGAAGGACCTGGAGCGCATCCGTGGCATCGATCGCGTCGACCCGGTGGGCATGGCGGACCCGGAGCTGCAGGTCACGGTCGACCCGAAGGCACTGGAGCGGCTCGCGCTGAGCCCGGCCCAGGTGGCCGACACGGTGGCTGCCTTCTTTCAGGATGTCGCCGCCGGCGATGCCCGCCTCGGGCAGCACAACTGGCTGGTGCGGCTGGTGGGCGCCGACGCCGACCCCGCCTATCTGGCCGCGCTGCCGGTGATCGGTGCCGCGGAAGAGGTCAGCATCGGCAGCGTGGCCCGGGTGGAGCGGGGTCGCAGCGAGCCGACTGCCCTGGCCAGCCACGATGGCCGCCCGGCGGTGCTGCTGGCGGTGATGAAACAGGCCAATGCCAACACCCTGGAGGTACTGCAACGCATCAAGGGTTACATGGCCAGCCGCAACGCCCTGGCCGGACAGACCGGCGTCGACCTGGTGCTGGTCGACGACCAGACCATCCCCACTGTCAACGCCATCACCCTGATGCAGAACAATGCGCTGATCGGCCTGGCCCTGGTGCTGCTGGTGGCGTGGGTCTTTCTCGGCTCGCGCATCGCCCTGCTCACGGCCGTCGCCATCCCCTTCATCCTCGCCGGCACCTTCTGGGTGTTGTCCGGCGTCGGCGAGACCCTCAACGTGATGGTGCTGCTGGGCATCGTCATCGTCCTCGGCATGCTGGTGGACGACGCGGTGGTGGTGGTCGAGGGCATCTACTACCGCCTGCGCCACGGCATGGATGCCTTCAACGCCTCCATCGCGGCACTGCACGAGGTGGCCAGGCCGGTCACCGCCGCAGTACTCACCACCATGGCCGCCTTCGGCCCGCTGATGCTGCTGCCCGGCATCCTCGGCGACTTCATGCGCGTGGTGCCCATGGTGGTGGTGATCGCCCTGGCCATCTCGCTGATCGAGGCCTTCTGGATGCTGCCGGCCCATGTCATCGCCGCCCGTGTCAGCTTCGACAAGCCCTCCCGCATCCAGCGGCTGCGCGAGCGCATGACCCACTGGATCCAGGTGAAATACGTCAAGCTGCTGGTGAAGGCGCTGCGCCATCGCTGGCTGACCCTGGCCACCGTGACCCTGCTGTTCTTCGGCGCCATCGGCACCTTTGCCGCCGGCCTGGTGCGCATGGATTTCTTCGCCGCCGACACCATCCGCCTGTTCTACGTCAACGTCGAGATGCCCCCCGCCACACCCATCGAGCAGACCCTGGCCAAGGTGCAGCAGATCGAACAAAAGGTGAAGGCACACATCCGCGACGGCGAGGCCCGCGCGGTGGTCAGTTACAGCGGCAACATGTTCACCGAGACCGCACCGCGGCTGGGTGAGCAGTATGGCCAGATCCTCATCGGCCTGAACCCCAAGACCCCGCAGCTGCGCAC
>JANTHH010000037.1 GCA_024762485.1 Chromatiales bacterium | reverse complement strand
CGAAGCTGCCGGCCGCGTTGTCGGAGGATGAGCGCCGTGAGGTGCTGACGCGGTTGAAGTCGGCAAAGGCCACGCTGCACAAGGGTGAGACGATGCAGCCGCAGGCGCTGGCTGTCCGTCTGTTGATCGACTATGCGCGTCTGCGCCGGGATCTGAAGGTGGCCGATGTCGCCTACCGGGCGATGAACCAGATCCGTCTGCTGCTGGACCCGCAGGAGATCGAGCTCTCCCGCTCCAACGGCCTGCTGCAGGTGTTCGATGTCGGCGAGGCCGGTGCGGTGGAGCGCGAGGTAACCGGTCACGTCATTCTCAAGGCGGACATCCGTGGCTCCACCCTGCTGACCCGACAGATGCGCGAACGCAACCTCAACCCGGCCGCCCATTTCAGCCGCACGCTGTATGATCCGATCAACGCATTGCTGAAATACTTCGATGCCACCAAGGTGTTTGTCGAGGGGGACGCGGTGATCCTGATGCTGCTGGAAAAGGCCGGCGCGCATCTTGCGGTGGCGCGGGCCTGCGGCCTGGCAAGCAAGTTGCTGAGCATCCTCGAGGCCAAGGCGGCGGAAAGTCGCCGCCTTGGCCTGCCGGAATTGGAGGTGGGTGTGGGTATCGCCTACTGCGACGAGTCCCCCACCTATCTCTATGACGAGGGGCGCCGCATCACCATCTCACCGGCCATCAACACCGCGGACCGGCTGTCTTCCTGCAATCGTGAGCTGCGCCAGCTGCTGCGTGAGCGGGCCCCGGACCAGCGCGGCGTCGAGGTGGCCATGCCGGTCCTTGACCGGACGCAGGCCACGGATCGCGATGAAGAGGATCTGGTGCGCTGCAATGTCAACGGCGTCGAACTCGATGCCACGACCTTCTACCATCTGCGTGCCGAACTGGATCTGAAGAAGGTGGAGCGCCGCGAGGCCAGCAGTGGCGCCCCGATGGTCTATCACATCGGGCATTACCCGGACATGCGGGGCAACATCCGCTGGCTGGTGATACGCGAGTCGCCGGTGAGGCTGTGGATCGGCAACGAGTTGGTGGCAGGCGAACGGGATGGCCGGCACTTTTATCAGGTGGTCACCGACCCCCGGTTGATCGAGGAACTCACCCACTCTCCGGAGATCGGTGAGCAGCGGCAGAAAATCCTGCCTTAGGGCGTGGAAACGCCCCCGGCAGTAATCGTTAGAATGCGCCTTTTCCCGCGCGGACACCGAGCATGACTACAGAGCACAGCGAGCAGGGTCTCAATCCCGATCTGATGGTGGCCATTGCCAGCCTGCAGAAGGCGGCCGATGCCGGCAATGCGGAGGCGCAGTTCCGGCTGGGGATGATGTATGCCAATGGCGATGGTGTGCCACTCAGCCACAGCCGTGGCGCCGGACTGATCGAGTCTGCCGCCAGGCAGGGGCATACCGAGGCGCAGACCACCCTGGGCTGGCTCTACGCCAATGGCACCGGGGTCGACCAGGACGACCAGCAGGCGAAGAAGTGGTATCTGCGCGCTGCCCACCAGGGATCGCCGAAGGCCGAATATGTGGTCGCCACCATGTACCGTTTCGGCCAGTTCGGCGAGCCTCGGGATGCGGAGCAGGCGGTGGCGTGGTACCTCAAGGCCGCGAACCGCGGCGTTGCCCCGGCCCAGTTTGCCCTGGGTCGCCTGCTGATGGACGGCAAGCTGGTGCAGAAGGACGAGGAGACCGCGCTGATGTGGCTGTCGCTGGCCCATGCCAATGGCAGCAGCAAGGCCGAAGAGGTGATCAAGCACCTGATCAAACGGATGACGCCGGAGGCGGTGGCGCGTGCCCGCACGGCGATGTTGTCACAGCCCCCTGCCGGCGAGTCGTCCTAGGGCGAAGTGTCCCTCAACCCGCGTCGGCCTGCCGTCGTTCACCCAGCACATAGGCGGCCTCGTTGCGGACCTCCTGCATGGCGGCGGACAGCCGTTCCGGCTCCTGTCCCAGGCGCTTCTGGTAGATCACCTGGTAGGTGAGCACCCGCTTGACGTAGCCGCGGGTCTCGCGAAAAGGGATCAGTTCCACCCAGATATCGGCGGCGAGAGGGCGCGCCGGCAGCCATTTCATCACCCGGTGCGGGCCGGCGTTGTAGGACGCGGTGGCCAGTACCGGATTGTTCTGCCATTTGTCGAGCACCTGCCGCAGGTAGGCGGTACCCAGGGCGATATTGGTAGCTGGCTGCTTCAGTTGCTGGCGGTCCGGCGGTTGCTGCTTCAGCCGCTGCCTGGCCACCTGGCGGGCGGTGGCAGGCATCAGCTGCATCAGACCGCGGGCCCCCGCAGGGGAATGTGCGTCGGCACGGAAGGCGCTCTCCTGGCGGATCACCGCAAACACGTAGGCCGGGGTCAGTGACTGGGTCCGGGCGTTGCGCACCACCAGTTCGTCGTGATCGAGAGGGAAGCGCAGTTCCAGATCTTCCCAGAATTCGCTGCGGGCGAGAGTAAATATCGCCTGATCCCGCCAGCCCCAGGCATCGGCGATCTTGGCCGCGGCCATGAGTTGTTTCCGTCCCAGGTGACGGGTCGAGAGATGCCATTCGCGACGGGCATCGAGCTCTCGTCCCAGGTGGTGCAGTTCACGTGCGCGGGCGATCCCCGGTTGCTCGTTCAGGGCTTTGATGTCGGCCTGTCGGGGAGTGGTCGTCTGGTGGTTCAGTGCATAGGCCACCCCGCTGCGGTCGGCGGCGAGAAAGCCATAGTAACTGCGCTCGCTGGCGAGACGGGCGAATTCAACGGCAGCCGTCTGCTCGTCCCCGGTCTGTTCCAGCGCCCGGGCATGCCAGTAGCGCCAAACCTCCGCTTTTCGGGACTGCGGTGGCAGCTGGCTGATCAGCGTCAGCACCTGCGGCCAGTCCTCGCGATAGAGTGCGGCCTTGATCCGGCTCTCCTGCTGGGGCAGGTCGGCGCCATCCACTGGCTGGTGGCGGATGAAGTCATAGGCACGCGGGTCGTCCACACGGGTCAGGTAGCGGCTGAGGTCGCGGGCGATGGCGTCACGGGTCGGGTCAGACAGCTCGAGACGGGATCCGGCCTGCTGCCAGAGTGCCAGGGCCTGCAGGGCATCCTGGCGGGCGCGACGCTTGATCGCGTGGTGGATGATCTGTCCGCGGTAGGGGTGGGACTGCTCGAGGCGCGCACTGTCGAGCAATCTCCCGGGGTTGCGATCGAGCTGCCGCCAGAGGGCCAGCCAGGGGCGCTCGTGCGCCGGCAGGTAACGGCCGAGATAGCGCGCCAGGCCACTGTTGCCGCGTGCCATGGCCAAGGCGATACGCTGCCAGACCTGTTCGCTGTGCAGGCGGCCGGCGTTGCGCCAGGCATCGAAAACCGGGTCGCACTGCTTCGGCTGTGAACTGCCGTGCAACCACAGTGGCTCGACCTGTGCGAGCGCGGTCTCGGTGTCGCCGGTCTTCAGCAGTGCCTGCAGGTACAGACACTGCCGGCGCGTGTTGCCATGGGGGCGGTAATAGTCCCGGTACTGCGCCCAACGCCCTTCCTGGGCCAGCTGATCGAGCCATTTCAGACGCAGCCGTCGCGCCAGCGGGGTGTCGGCATGGCGGGCGAGGAAGTCGTCGACGGCGTCGGGCTGGTCGCCACTGAGGCTGTCCAGCAACTCGGCATATCGCAGATAGGGGTAGAGGGGATAGTCGGTGAGCTGTTCGCTGAGGGTGTCATAGGTCGGCAGGTCGCCCCGCTTCAGTGCATCCTCGGCCGCCAGGAAGCGTGTCCGCTGTTCGTCCAGCGGGTCATCGATCGCCGAGGCCTGACAGAGCGGCCAGGCGAGTAACAGCAGCAGGGCAATGAATGGGTGTGGACGGTGCATGGGGCCATCTCTACGACACGCTCACAGCATAGGGAGCGGCCGAGTCGGGAACAAGCGGGGAAAACCCGATGTCCTTCGCCTGATTTGGATATGCTATCGGCATGAACGATGAAGACCTGAGCTATATCGCCGGATTGGTCAGGCAGGCGGCGGACGAGGAGCTGGTCAGTCGCTTCTGCCACGTCGGTGCCACCACCAAGGCCGATGGCAGCGTGCTGACCGAGGCCGACCTGGTGATGCAGCAGCGGCTGGCGTCCGAACTGGCCGGGCGCTGGCCCGAGATCCCGCTGCTGGGTGAGGAGATGAGCGATACGCAGCACCAGGCACTGCTGCGTCGCAGTGGCCGCCGCCTGTGGTGTCTCGATCCCCTCGACGGCACGGCCAACTTCGCCTCCGGCATCCCCTTCTTCGGCGTCTCGCTGGCCCTGCTGGACACGGATGGCGCCGAACTCGGCGTGGTCTATGATCCAACGCGTGGCGAGTGTTTCACCGCCCGCCGTGGCGTGGGTGCCTGGCTCAACGGCCAGCCGCTGCGGACAAACCCGGGCCCGGACCGGCTGCACGAAGCCATCGCCGTGGTGGACCTCAAACGACTGCCCAGGATGCTGGCCTGCCGCCTGGCCTGTGAACCACCCTTCCGCTCGCAGCGCAGTTTCGGTTCGGTGGCGCTGGACTGGTGCTGGCTGGCGGCCGGCCGCTATCAGCTCTATCTGCACGGTGGCCAGAAACTCTGGGACTACGCCGCCGGCGAGCTCATCGCCCTCGAGGCCGGTGCCGAGGGTGGCCACCTCGATGCCTATGACGGCCAGTGGCAGCAGCAGGTCACCCTGACCCCGCGCATTGGCCTGGCGGCCAGTAACGTCAGCCTGCTGGCCCGCTGGCGGGGCTGGATCAATGCCCACCGGGACACGGCGCCATCGTGCCGCTGACGGGTACGGGCTGAGCAGGTCTCACTTGGGCGGCTGCCCTATGGTGCAGGTCCCATGCGCTCTGCGAGCAGCTCCAGCCAGTGCTGGACCGGTGTCCCGCCGGGTTCCTTCAGGTGCATCAGGCAGCCGATGTTGGCCGTGGCGATGCGCTGCGGTGAACCACTGTTGAGTGCCGCGAGCTTGTTGTCGCGCAGCTGTGCCGAAAGGGTCGGCTGCAGAATCGAATAGGTCCCCGCCGAACCGCAGCAGAGGTGGGCATCGGGCACGGGGGTGAGGGAGAAACCCAGCCGGCCCAGCAGGGTCTCGACCCGCCCCGCCAGTCGCTCTCCGTGCTGCAGGGTGCAGGGGGCATGGAAGGCGAGGGGTGTCGGGTCAGGCTCGATGGCGAGGGCGGCGAGGTCCTCACGCTCCAGCAACTCGATGGGGTCCAGCGCGGCCGCGGCCACCTTCGCGGCCTTGTCGGCATAGTCAGGGTCGTCGGCCAGCAGGTGACCGTAGTCCTTGAGATGGACCGCGCAGCCGCTGGCGGTGACCAGAAGGGCCTCGGCACCGGCCTCGAGTTCAGGCAGCCAGGCATCGATGTTGCGTCGCGCCGTCTCGCGGGCCTGTTCCCCGGCACTCAGGTGATGCGCCAGCGCGCCGCAGCAGGCGGCCTGTGGCACGGAACCCAGGCGGATGCCGAGGCGGTCCAGCAGGCGGGTGGCTGCCTGGTTGATCGCGGGATCGGTGACCTGCTGCACACAGCCGTCGAGCACCAGCATGTATCGGGCATGCGGTTGCGTGGGGACCGGTTCGGTATGGCCGATGGCCGGCAGCTTGGCGCGCAGTGCGGACGGCAGTACCGGTTTCATGCCGTGTGCGAGCCTCAGCAGGGCGGTGAATCGCGCCGGGTGGGGCATGACATGCAGCAGGGCCTGGCGTTGCAGACGTTGCAACAGCGGCCTGCGGGTCTGGCGTTCCACGATGGCGCGGCCGATGTCGAGCAGGTGGCCGTACTGCACGCCCGAGGGGCAGGTGGTCTCGCAGGCGCGGCAGGTCAGGCAGCGGTCGAGATGCTCGCGCACCCGGTCACTGGCCGGCTCACCTTCGAGCACGCCCTTGATCTGGTAGATGCGACCGCGCGGCCCATCGAGTTCGTCGCCAAGCAGTTGATAGGTGGGGCAGGTGGCTGTGCAGAAGCCGCAATGCACGCAACTTCGCAGGATGGCGTTGGCCTCCCGGCCCTGCGGGCTGTTGCGGATGTAGTCGGCCAGCTGTGTCTGCATTCTTTATAATTCTGTGGCGATGCCGGGCCGTTATTTTGGCCACTCGGGTCGGGTTTGCCAATGAATCCCCCAGAATCCACGCGGTGGGGGACTTTCACAGGGAGTGTTATAAGTGCTGCGAATGCCATCTTGCCTGTTACCCCGTCGTTTCCAGAATGCCGCCCAGCGGCTGCAATGCAACCCGGCACTCCGTTCACTCGGTATCCAGGTGCGGGCGCTCGAGGCTGATTGGCGACGGGTGCGAATCGGTCTGCCGTTGCGCGGCGCCAACGTCAATCCCGGTGGTTGCATGTTCGGTGGTGCCATGGCTGCGCTGGCGGACCCGATACCGGCGCTGGCCTGCGCCAGGATTTTCCCCGGTTGTGCGGTATGGACGCGTTCGATGCAGATCGATTTCCGTCATGAGGGACGCACCGACCTGGAACTGCGCTTTACCTTCGCCCCGGCACACGAGACAGAGATCAGGATCGAACTCGAGGCACGCGGACGCGCAACACCGACCTTCGAATACGGTTTCTATGATGCCCGGGACAGGCTGTGTGCCCAGGTACGCAACAAGGTGGCCATCCGGCCGGCCGGTTACCGGTCGGGTGCAGGCCGCGAAAATATCGATGAGGAAGATAGATGAGTGATCAGAATGATTTAGACATGGACCTGAGCAGTGGCATCGCCGCCTTCGAGTCCAAGCACTTCTCCGAGGCGGCACCACTGCTGCGTCCACTGGCCGAAGCCGGTAACGCGGATGCCCAGTACCGCATGGCGATCATGGCGCAGAACGGTCTCGGCATGGTGGCCAACGAGATGCTGGCCTACAAATACATGAAGGCCGCGGCCGAGTCGGGCATGGGCCTGGCGCAACACGGGCTGGCCTTCATGTACATGGAAGGAGAGTGCGTCGACAAGAACCCGCAGATGGCAATCGAATGGTTCACCAGGGCGGCGGACCAGGGGCTGCAGGGGGCGATGACCACGCTGGGCATGATGTACCGGCAAGGCAATGGCGTGGAAGCAGATGAGGAAAAGGCCCGCGAATGGTTCCGCAAGGCGGGTTTCGACGACATGTGAGTAGCCCGTGCGGCCGATGGGCGCAGGCTCAGGGGTCTGGATACTGCTCGGCAACGGCAGTGATTTTCGCCTGCTCGGCAAAGAGGATATCCACCAGCGCGGGATCGAAGTGTCTGCCCCGCTCTCCCGCGATGAAGCTGTCGACCTCGTCCTGCGTCCAGGCGGTCTTGTAGCAGCGTCGGCTGCTCAAGGCATCATAGACATCCGCTAATGCGGCGATGCGGGCGTAGATATGGATGTCCTCACCTGCGAGGCCATCCGGGTAGCCGGATCCGTCCCATTTCTCGTGATGTTGTCCCGCGATAATGGCAGCCGTCGTCATTACGCCGCGATTGGAACGTCCGAGCATCTCCGCCCCCATGCTGGCATGGTTGCGCATCACCTCCCACTCCTTGCCATCGAGCCGCCCCGGCTTGTGCAGAACCGCGTCGGGCACGCCGATCTTGCCGAAGTCGTGCAGCGGTGAGGCCAGCACCAGCATCTCCACCTCTTCATCGGCCAGGCCGTAGGCGGTGCCGAGGATCCTGCAGTACTCCGCCACGCGGCGGACATGGCTGCCGGTCTCGCGCGAGCGGGTCTCTATCGCCTCGCCGAGCATGTAGACGATCTCGCGCTGCGTCTCTTCCAGTTCGCGGTTGAGCATGATGTTGCGGTAGGCGATGGCGACGTTCTGACAGAACAGCCTGACCAGGTCGAGATCCTCGTGGTCGATGGGCAGTGGACTGGTGAAATAGAGCACGTCGTCCTGCCCCTCGGTGGGGCTGAAATAGGTGACGTAGCAGTGCTCGGTGATGATGTCTTGCCGCTCGCTGATCGCTTGGTGGATCAGTGTCAGGGCCTGTTCGTCCAGGGTGGACTCCGGATTGCCGCCGACGTGCCCGGCGTAGCGGCCGGTGGCGGCGAGTATCACCGGCTGCTGGTCTCTCTGTTCCAGCGCAACGCAATCAAAATTGATATAGAGCGAATCGTTGTCGAGCCTGAGTATGGCGATCAGTTGTTCGAGCACGCCCTGGATAAACTCGTCAAGATGCTGGTTGCGGAACAATTCTGCGGATGCCTTGATGATGCGTTCCAGACCGTGCCGGTTGGCCTCGAGAGCCTGCAGGTCGCGATAGGAACGCAGGCTGGCCAGCACCGCGCTGTAGAGCTTTTGTGCCGACAGCTCGGTCTTCTCCTTGTAGTCATTGATGTCGAATTCGCGGATCACCGTACGCTCGGGCGCCTGTCCGGGCTGGCCGGTGCGCAGGATGATGCGTAGCAGGCCGTTGCCGAGGGTCTCGCGGATGTGGCGCACCAGTTCGAGTCCCGAGTGCTCGGTCTCCATCACCACGTCCACCAGTGCGAGGGCGATATCCGGGGTGTTCTGCAGGATGTCGCGGGCCTCTGCGGCGCTGTAGGCATGCAGGAAATTCAGGCCGCGGCCCTCGAATTCCACGTCCGAAAGGGCGAGCAGGGTGACATCGTGAACCCCCTTTTCGTCGTCGACAATGAGGATGTTCCAGGCGGGACGCCCTCCGCCATCGCGCCCTGCCGGGCGGCTGGGTGCATCCTCGGTGAACAAGAGCTGTTCGGGGTCCATGTGCTGTCGCTCCCTGTGTGCGCCAAGATCCTGGTGTTTTCTGCCGGCTGGCAGGAGGCCAGAAAATGCGCATAGCCCAGTTGATGAATCGTGGGTTGATGCTGTTGTATCGGTATTTCCAGGGATAGCTTGAACAATGAAAAACCCGGCCGAAGCCGGGTTTGCAAGGTCAGCGTGAACGCCGTTCCTGTACAGCCTCGGCGAGGTCTTCCAGCAGGGGTTCGGTATCGGTCCAGGCAATGCAGGCGTCGGTGATGCTCTGGCCGTAATTGAGCGGCTGACCGGGGCGCAGGTCCTGGCGACCGCCGGTGAGATGGCTCTCGATCATGGCACCGATGATGCGGCGGTCGCCGCGTGCGACCTGGCCGGCCACGTCACGGCCGACATCGATCTGCTTGTCGTGCTGCTTGTGGCTGTTGGCATGGCTGAAATCGATCATCAGCCGTGCCGCCAGACCGGCCTGCTCCATCTCCTCGGCCGCCTCGTTGACCGACTCCGCATCGTAATTGGGTCGCTTGCCGCCGCGCAGGATGATGTGTGTGTCGCTGTTGCCGGTGGTGTTGAAAATGGCGGAGTGACCGTCCTTGGTGAGGGACATGAAGACATGTGGGCGCGCGGCTGCGCGGATGGCATCCACTGCGACGCGCATGGAGCCGTCAGTACCATTCTTGAAGCCCACCGGGCAGGACAGACCGGAGGCCAGCTCGCGGTGACCCTGCGACTCGGTGGTGCGGGCGCCGATGGCCCCCCAGCTCACCAGGTCGGCGATGTACTGGGGGCTGATCAGGTCGAGGAACTCGGTGCCGGCCGGCAGGCCCATCTCGTTGATGTCCAGCAGCAGCTTGCGCGCCAGCCGCAGTCCCTTGTTGATCTCGAACGATTCATCGAGGTTGGGGTCGTTGATCAGTCCCTTCCAGCCGACGGTGGTGCGGGGCTTCTCGAAATAGACCCGCATGACGATCAGCAGGTCCTCGCTCAGCTCGTCACGCAGGGCCTTGAGCCGGCTGGCATAGTCCTTGGCTGCCTCGGGGTCGTGTACCGAGCAGGGGCCGACGATCACCAGCAGGCGGTCGTCGTCACCATGCAGGATGCGATGGATGGCGTGGCGGGCATCGTGGACGGTCGCCGCCGCCGCCTCGCTGATCGGGTGCTCGGCGTGCACCGCGGCCGGTGTGGCCACCTCCGTGATCTCACGGATACGCAGGTCGTCGGTCTTGTATGGCATGGCCCTGGTCGACATTCTGGTTGCTATTGGCCGTCCATTATAACCACCCGGCCGGGTGATGGCTGCACCGCACTTCTGCCGCACCGGGAGCGCGTCGGTCAGCCGATGTCGTCCTCCACGAATTGCCGCTGGATGGCCTCGGCTTCATCTCGTGAGCCCTCCAGTGCAGCAACGCATTCGGCATCCAGCAGGCTGCCTGCCATGTGATTGAGTGCGGCAAAGGCCTCATCGTTGCTCCAGGCCGGTTTGTAGGGCCGGCGACTGGTGAGGGCGTCGAACACATCGGCGACGGCAACGATGCGGGCCTCGATCGGTATCGCATCACCCTTCAGTCCACCGGGATAGCCGGAGCCATCGGGTTTCTCGTGATGGTAATGGGCGATGTTGCGCAGGATGTCGACATGCTGGATGCCGTCGAGTCCGAAGTTGGCGAGCATGTCATCAATGATCTCCCGTCCCTTCAGGGCGTGCTGCTGCATGATCGCCATCTCCTCCGGGTTGAGCTTGTCCGGCTTGAGCAGCACCCGGTCGGGGATGGCGATCTTGCCGATATCGTGCAGCGGCGCGAACAGGAAGATATGTTCGATATATTCGTCGCTGAACTGGTGCCGCCCGGCCATCCGGCGCGCAATCAGGCGTGAATAGCGTGACATGCGATCGAGATGGCTACCGGTCTCATGGTCGCGTCGGTGAGTGAAGTCGCGCGCGGTCTTGAGGGTCGAGAGCAGGGTATGGACATTGCTGACCTCGTTGGCGATCACCAGCGAAATCAGGTGCGAAAACAGGTCCAGATGACTCAGCAGGGTCTCTGAGAACGGGTCTGGCCGGTAGGCGTTGAAGAATACGAAACCGAAGAAGGTGCCGTTCAGGTACATCGGTGATGTGTAGCTGGCACGATAACCCTGGTCGTTGATACGACGACTGTGTTCCTGCCGGCCATTGGAAAACATCCCCAGGTCCTTCACTACCCGGGGCCGCCCCTGCCTGATGATCTCCTGCAGTGCCCCGGCATCCGAAAGCCGGGCCTGGTAATGACGCAGGGGCTGGTCATCGCCGCTACTGTCGACATAGGTCTTCAGCAGGTCGGTCTTCGGGTCGTAGAGGGCAACGGCGATGCGGGCGATGTCCGGGGAATAACGCTCGATGACCTGATGGACCTGTCGCAGCTTGTCGCCGAGAGGGAGGTCATGATTCAGGGCATCGAGGATGTCCTGGTGATCAAAGAGTCCGGAAGACGTCATATCTGCACACGGAATAGAGGGGCCTGTTCGGGTATCGGTCCGGTTGCGCCGGACTTGAGCAGGCCGTTGTCATTCTGTGGTGACAGATCTGGATGTAGCAGGTGTACTGTGGGGCTTTATAGGTCTTGGCTTGCTGCCAGCCCTGTGGTGGATGGGGTGGTTGACTTATGCCACGACGCCGGGGATGCCTTCAGAGGTGCCGCTCAGGTACCACTGCCCGACAGGGTGCTCGGCAATCAGGCCCCTGATGACATCTGCCTGCTGTGCGCTCAACTCCTGCTGCCATTGATTGGCGCTGGTCAGCGGGTCCTTGTACACACTGTAATAGCTGTCTTCGCTCGAGGTGGTGCTTTCGGTCAAAAAACGCTGGGTCTGCTCGAGCCAATCCAGCCCACAGAAAGCGAAGAGTTCCTCGAAGCCTCTTGCGGGCTCGGCGCAGAGATCCTCGTAACGGACCAACCGTCCATTGGCCAAGCTGTTTATGTCATCCCAGGCCTTCTGGTTATACAGAACCCACAGCCATGCGAGTCGCTGTTCCTGGCGTTCGCCTTGTATTTGCTCCAGCGTAATGCCGCATCGTTGGGCGTAGGGTGTTTCACACAGCAACTGGAAAAGTCCCCAGTCGCTGGCGATGGATTCACTGGCGAGAAACCGCCGCTGGGACTCGCCCCGCAGTATCGAAGCCGCATAACCCCGTGGATCACGCATGATCACGACCCCGCGGCTGTCGGGAAAGGTCTCAAGCAGTACCCCAAGTCGTCCAAGGGATTCGATGGATTTCCATACAAGTCGCCCCCTGATGCGACTCTGCCAACTGACTGTTCTCCCGAGAGCTTTCTCGAACACCTTGGCGGCGGGAATCATCATCTGATGGCGTAGTTTTCCCATAGGCAACTCATGTTGCTTGGGGAAATGCGGTTGCTTGCCACAGGTCCTCGCTGAACACCTGGAGAGTTTTTCCCTGCAGTATTTAATCAAGCCGGCCTCATAGGTTGCGGCATCGGCACGCTCGGCCAGCAATGGCAGCGTGCTGTTCAGAAGAAACTGGGAGTCTGGTTCGTGCCGATAACTGGTCGCCGGATGACTGTCGAATACCTTGCCCACCCAGGTGGTGCCGGAACGGGGCATGCCAAAAAGGAGAATCATGTCGGTGGCTATGTCCGCTTGGCTCATGATTGATGTTTCCGGCCCTGGATTGTTTTGGTTACGGTCTACAAGGTGTGACGGGGATGGATGCGCACATGATAACCCGGTTTTCGACTCCGCAAGGGGCATGACTGCAGCCAAATCAAACGCGCAAGCTCATTATCCACCCCCGCATTCAAAAGTGAAGAGATCTCCACGCTCTGCTCGATCAGGCCGCCGAGCGCTGGGTGCGGCGTTCGGTGTCTGGAGCACATTAATCCCGCCGTAACTATGGCGGGTGTGAGAGATATCGCTACCCGGATTCATTGGCCAAGATGCGGTTAAAACTATTCAGCACTGCCGGTGCGTGCTGTTGTTAAAATGTCGCCCATAGCAGCAATGTCGGGATACGAGCGAGAGACTAGAATGGCTGAAAATCGATATATGGGGATAAACAATGAACCCCTCGGTGCCATGCATGCCACCGGTAACATCATCCGTGATGCCTGGGTTTTCGGGCTGATCCCCGAGACCGAGACCTGTGAGGGCTGGCCCCGTTCCAGGATCGACGTCCTCTATGACCAGGTTACCAGGGAATGGGATAAATACGGTCTGCTGGTCTCGAATCTACCGCCGGAGCTGCGCGAACGACATCGGCGTATCTATGATCAGGCGGTTGCCGACGCACGCGACAAGGGCTGGGATCCGGAACTGGACGACGATGACTGAGGATCGGCGCTCCCGCGGGCGCGTTCAGGTGTTGCTGCCTGCTGCAGAGACGTTGCCACTACCCATGGATCGATAGCACGAGCGTCATCCTCGCCGACAGTCGGACCTGTGCGGCGCGTGATCCGCGAAGGGGCGGGTTGTCGATACACACCCTTGACCTGAACGAGAGGCCGGGCGACGGACGACACTGGCAGTGGGCGGATTATCCATCATGCGCCACAGGCGCTTACCCTTGAGATGGTCGATGTACCTGTGGCGACGTTGCGTGCGTATCTTCTCGAGTCGGAAGAGAGGCGTGGATCGTCGTGCCCGCGCGCTGGCGTTCAGCCGGGTTGGCCGGGGCCCCCACTGAGCTGGCGGGTCAGGTCCACCAGATCACCCACCGCGATCAGCTGTGACATCTGCTCGTTGATCTCCTTGGCGCGGACCGCGGAATAGGTCTTCAGCTTGTCGAGAATCCGGTCCACCTCATGGACCGGTGGCTGCCTGGGTCTGGCGAGGATGAGCTTGGCGAAGCATGGGTCGTGATCCAGGGCCTGGTGGATGAACTGCCCGCGCTCCTCCATGTTGCCGAACTCGTGGTCGGTCTTGGCGTGGATCTTGTATTTCCCCTCGCCGGGTATCTGCGCCTTGTACAGATAGAAGTGGGTGGAGACGATCTCCTGCTTCTTCAGCTGGCTGATCAGTTTGCCGATGCGCAGGGGGTTGGCCAGGGCACTGAAGTCGTGCCGGCCCTCGGAGATCTCGAAGAAGCCGGCCAGGTTGCCGGGCTGCTCCGGCAGGCCGATCTTGAGCAGGTAACCGCTGCTTTCGGGCAGCGAAAAGATATAGACCGGGAGATTGACGGTGCTCTCGGTTGCCAGGCCCGAGTAATAGGCGGACTTGGCCGCGCGCAGGCTCTCCGAGAGATCCACCTCCAGGCGGCCCTTGTTCTGGTCGATCAGCTCCTGCAGCAGCTCCTTGGTCTTCTGGTTCTGCTCCTGGTTCAGCAGTTTCATCCTTACCAGGATGTGCCTGCCGTGGTCGACACCCACCACCTCGTAGCGTCCGCTGGGAGGCTTGCGCTTGAGCATGCCCAGGACGTTGCCCTGATGCTTCAACTCGGGGAAGGCGACTTCCAGGCGCTGGCCGACCTCCAGGCCAGGGGTGGCCTGGGACAGCAGAAACGACAGGCCATGCACGGAGAAGTCACGCGTCTTGGTACGGACCACGTTGGCACCCAGCGCGGTCTCGATCAGCACCGCGTGACGGAACCTGTCCTCGCGACGGTATTTTTCCACGTAGCCCATGCGCATGATCTCGGGCGGCGTGACCCCCGACTGCGGCTTGGCCGCCGGCGGCTTGATTTCACTTGTCGGCGTGGAAGGCAGGTTGTGGGTGGCCTCGCGGGTGACATCCACCAGGGTGCCGCTGGCAATGAATTGCTGAGCCTGCTGGATCAGCTGCTCCGCCGCGTCGAGCGACTTCTCGGCCAGGGCCTGGGTCTCGCGCACTATGCGCATGGGGTCGGGCGATTGCAGCGGCCTCAGCATCAGCTTGAGGACGGCGTGCTGGTGGCTGTCTCGCAGGCTGCCGAGAAATGCCTGCCAGTCGGTCGGCTCTTCGAACTCGAAGGAGGCCGCCACCTGGGGTTTGGCCTCCGGCGTGTTGCGGAAGACGGCGATCAGTGGGTCGTCACGGCCCTGTTGCAGGCCCAGTTCGTAGAAACGGCCAACCCGCTCGGGTGAGATCAGTCCGGTGAGATCGTAGCGTCCTGGCAGGGTCTCGAAGTGCTTGAGCACCTGCCGGTTGTATTCGTTGAGGCACAGGGCCTGGATGCGCAGTTCATCCTTGCCTGCCCGGCTGAGGAAGAACGGCAGGCAGGTGGAGGACTGGACATAAAAGTGTTCGGACAGCATGGAGGTGGCGGTCAGTATGGCATCGGTCATCTCCAGCTTGTGGGCGCGCCGCCCCGAGTTCAGCTGCTCGTCGATATAGCGCGCCAGCGTACGCGTGGTGGCGTTTTCTTCGGCTGAATCGAGGGCGAGTGCGATGATGTTCTCGACCGGCGAGGCCTCGATCTTGACCACCCGGTAGTGCAGTGGCGGCAGTGTCTGTCCGCACTTCTCGGAGAGTGCGGTGAAATCGATCTCCAGCTGATCGCCCGGCTGTGGCTGGCAGGCAGGCGTCACCTTGATCAGCAGGCCGCTGGCAGAGAGATCCCGCGTCTTGGCCGGCCAGTTGCTTTTGCCACTGCTCACCGCGATCTCGATGATGCGCTGCACCCGTTCCTCGCGGCGCTTGTGGAAGTAGCCCAGGGGGATGACCTCGAAATTCTCGGGTGGCGGCGGGGCCTCCTGGGCCAGCCGGTTGGGCTTGATGGCCGGGGCCTTCCCGGCCTGCTGCGCCTTGGCATCCTGCCCGCCATCGGCGCCACGTCCTTCAGCGCCGAACTGGTGACGGTTCATATGTGCACGCATGCCCTTGAAGGTGTGCATGCCGTTGGTGATGAACTCGAAGGTTTCGACGGTGAAGACCCCGTTGTTCTTCTCAAGACCCTCGAAAAACAGCTTGCAGGAGATATCGTCCAGCCACATTGTCTGGCCGTTGAAGATATGGGCCTTGCATTCACCCTCGACCTTGCCGCGCATGTCCAG
>JANTHH010000036.1 GCA_024762485.1 Chromatiales bacterium | reverse complement strand
GTTTCTTCACCAGGGGAAAGGCGACACCCGGCTCGAGCAGTTCCTCCTCATGGGCGATCTGATACTCGCAATAGGCACTGATGCCCTGCTGTTCGTAGACCGCATGGGAGGCGTCGAGATCGAAAAGTGCGCGGGATGAGATCGCCACCACCAGGGTGGGCTGTGCCGTTTTGCTCGTCATGTCGCCTAGTCTAGCGCAACACCCTTGCCGAATGACCCGGCATTTCCTTTTCTCACCATGTACTTATCCCCGCCCCCCGCATTGGGCCATCAAGAAAGCAACGAACATTCCAGTTTACAGCCACATGTTCGCCATGCTGGCCAAAACAAGAGTAATTTCACATTTCCTCAACCGTGATAATCGCGGCCTTCCCAACCACAAACTACTATCCAAGCTGTCCAGTCCTCATACGCACCGGTCCGGACAGGAGAGTGGCCCTCAAGGGTTCTAACTCAAGTCGCTTTTGCCATCAACAGGGAGTTGAACATGCGACCATTGAAATTCATCTTATCCCCGTTTTTATTCCTGCTCTTATTCCCGGCCAGTTCTGTCCTTGCCGATTTCGCCGCTGACGCCGAGACCACCTTCGCCTGCCTGGAAGACCAATACGCCAGCTTCCTGACACCGGCTGGCCCAGCCACCCAGATCCGTGGCGCCCTGACCTACCGGCACTATGACGACCGGAATATCTACATCCTCATCCAGTCAACGGGCGATGTGTATTTCCGCAAGGGACTGTTGAAACGCCAGATCGGCACCATGGATACTATCCTCGCCGACTGCGCCATCATCACACCGCCCCCGCCGCCCCCGCCACCACCACCCGGCGGCTGCATAACCGTCACTTACCCACAGGCGGGTCTCGTCTACACCGCCAGGCGCTCGGGTGGCGGGATCATCACGGTGGAAGACACCACCATCGTCTCGGCAACGGATGATCAGACCCATTCACTGATCAGCATGGACGCCTCGCTGGGCAACAGGCTCATCTCACACACCGAACTCGATGTGGTGGAGAACACCCATGTGACTGGCAGCCTCCGCTACCTTGACGGTGGTGTAGCCAGTGCCACCGCTGAAACCTTCTTTCCGGTATCCACCATCACCAATATTCAGATCAACACGACATACGATCCGCCGAGAGTCCTTAGTCCCGTCGGCCAGATCTGCGAGGGAGACACCTGGACTTCGCCGCCATCGACCCTGACCTCTGTCACCACAGTCGATAATTTCACTGACACGACCACCATTGACGACGCGGGTTTCACTGCCACCATCCTGGTCGTCACCGAGTCGGTGACCACCCAGGCCGGCACCTTCGACTCGGTCAGGATACGCCAGTCGAACAACGATGGGACCTACCATGACCTGTGGATTTCGACCGACTACGCCATCCCGCTGCTGATCGAGACGTACGACGCGGATGACAACCTGAGCGAACGGCTGGAGACCATCGCGATCAACTAGCTCTGTCTGGACATCGCCATACCCCTGCCACAAGATGGGTCACGTTCACCGTGACCCATCTTGTTTGTATTCGTGGAGAAAGGCCATGCCACGCATCGGTATCGACCTGGGTGGCACCAAGATCGAGGCCATCGCGCTGTCCGATGATGGCCAGGAGCTGTACCGCCGCCGCATCGCCACCCCCGCCGGAGACTATGACGCCACCCTGGCCGCCATCGCCGGTCTCATCGGGGGTCTGGAGGAGGACCTTGGTGAGACCGCCAGCATCGGTATTGCCACCCCCGGCGCCCTCTCCCCCGCCAGCGGCCTGATGCGCAATGCCAACTCGGTCTGTCTCAATGGGCGGCCCCTCGATCGGGACCTCACCGCACGACTCGGCCGCCCCATCCGCATGGCAAACGATGCCGACTGTTTCGCTCTCTCGGAAGCGCTCGATGGCGCAGCGGCCGGCGCTGACTCGGTGTTCGGGGTCATCATCGGCACTGGCACCGGTGGTGCTGTGGTGATCAATGGCCAGCTGCTTTCAGGCCCCAATGCCATCGCCGGAGAATGGGGACACAACCCCCTTCCCTGGCCGCACATTGACGAACTGCCCGGGCCGCACTGCTACTGCGGAAGGCGAGGCTGTATCGAAACCCATCTATCCGGCCCGGGACTGTCGCGGGACCATCTTGCCAATACCGGAGAGCGGCTCACTGCGGAGGCAATCGCGGCCGCCGCGGTGGTGGATGATCCGGGGGCGGCGGCCAGCCTGGATCGCTATCTGGACCGGCTGGCACGGGAATTGGCGAGCGTAATCAACGTCCTCGACCCACAGGTTATCGTGCTCGGCGGTGGGCTGAGCCGGATCGAAGCAATATACCACGAAGTACCATCGCGCTGGGGCGACCATGTGTTCTCTGACATCGTCAGAACCCGACTGCTGCCACCACGGCACGGTGATGCCAGCGGGGTTCGGGGCGCTGCCCGGCTATGGCCGGCCTGAGTCGATGATCTCCGGCAGGGTATCGTCGTAGACCTTCCAGCAGTCGCGGCCGTGGGTCTTGCAGTAATACATGGCGCGGTCGGCCTGCAGGTACAGCTGGTCGACGACCTCTTCGGGCGGCATTTGCAGCATCGCCGGCTGCATCTGGGTCACGCCGGCCGATGCCCGCAGCGGCTGCATGCCGGATGCCTGGACGATGCTCAATGAGGCCATGCCCTGCCGCAGCCGCTCCAGCACCGGCGTCACCCCCTCGACAGGCGTGTCCGGCAACAGGATGACGAACTCCTCGCCGCCCACCCGGGCAGCGAGGTCCTGCTCGCGGGTTGCACGGCGCAGTGCATCGGCCACCGCCACCAGCACCTGGTCTCCCACCGTATGCCCCCAGGTATCGTTGATCTGCTTGAAGTGGTCGATATCGAGCAGCACCAGCGACAAGGTGCCCTGCTGCCGCTGGCAGCGCGAGACCTCGACCCGGGCCCGCTCGAAAAAGTGACGGCGGTTGTACAGGCCCGTCATCTCGTCGATGGACGACAGTCGCTCGAAGCGGCGCCGCAGCGACTGTGCCTCGTCCAGAGATTTGCGCAGCAGCTGGGTCCGCCGATCCACCTGGGCGTCAAGATCCGTGATCATGCGGAAGTTGCTCAGTGTCTGTGCCAGGGCATCGGCGTACAGGGCGAAAGCGTTGTGATGCCAGGCATCGAGTTGATTCGGGTAGCGGAACAGGATGTTCATCACCCCCAGCACCCGGTCACCCTGCATCAGCGGCAGCGAAAGCAATGCGTTGCCAGCCCCCCCGCCATGCAGCAGGCAGAGACGCTTGTCTTCGGGACTCTGATCGCAGTCCAGTCGGAATATGGCCTCGCCACGTGCATACACCTCGCCCAGCAGCCCCGCGTCGAGCGGGAAAGGTTCGATACCGGGATTCATCTCCATCCCGCCCGCAGCCTCGCCAAATTGCCCATAGCGGATCACCGGCTGGAACTCGCCCCCTTCTGCAAGGAACAGGGTGCAGGACTCCATCCGCACATGCTCTCCCAGACCCTGTATGGCATGGCGCAAGAGTTCCGTTTCGGTCTGTGCCTGCGCCGCCTCCCGCAGCAGTCTGCGCAGGGCGGACATCATGTCCACGAGGTCGAGGAACTGACGTCGCAATTCCCCGCCTGCCAGGGTCGTCGGCAACGAGAGAGTGCGCGGCATCATGCTCATGCCATCATCTCGGCCAATGCACGCAGCTCTTCGTAGCGGGCCGCAAGACCCTGCAGGATGGTTGCGGCCCGCTCCTCTTCAATACCCACACCGCTAAGGTCCGGCGCCTCTGCGCTGCCGCTTTCAATGCCATCGACAACATGACGGGCCAGCGCCACCAGGCGGGGAAGCGCGTTCATACCCGCCGCCATCTCGGGTGCGGGCGGGCGGGCGCCGACCTGACCGAGCACCAGGGCAACCGCCACCGGCAGGTGCCAGCGCCGCGACAGCCAGTCGCCGGCGACACGATCGTCCACCCCCACCCAGTGAGCCGTCAGTGCATGAAAATCGGCCGCATCGTCCTGCGCCAGTTGTTCGTAGACCCGCTGCATCTCCGCCGGCCGCAGGTGCACCAGCAGGATCTCACCCAATCGATGCAGCAGGCCGCAGAGGTAGACCGTATCGGGATCGAGCCCTTCATCGTTCAGCGCGGCGGCGAGATCCCGGGCGAGACCGGCGGTGGCCAGCGAGCTCAGCCAGTAATCGGCCACATCAAACCCCTTGCAGGGTCCCACATCGAAGCTGCCCGCCAGGGCAATGCTCAGTGACAGGCTGCGCACCATGTTCAGCCCGAGCACGCGGATGATCGCCTCCTCGACACTGACCACCGGCCTCGGCTGGGCGAAGAAGGCCGAGTTGGCGAGGCCGAGGATGCGTGCGCACAGTGCCGGATCCTGCCCGATCACATCAGCGAGTTCTGTGACCTCGAGATCCGGATCCATGGCGATCTCCAGCAGGCGCGAGGCCGTCATGGACAGGGGCGGTATGTGCTCCAGATCCAGGATGTCTTCCCGCAATTGCTTTGCATGGGTGACCATTCATACTCCAGCGATTTTTTTATTCTTCTATCCAGATGGAAAGTTGCTCGTGCCTGACCTATCGACCTGGAAACGAAAATCTTGAAATATCAGCATCGACTGATCCACGAATCTGTTTCCACCGTCACGGACTTGAAGGACCGGGCTGGCGCCCCTATCCTTGGTGTATCAATCACACTTACTTGACATGACGTCCACGACCCGCCACTGCTATGACTACCCTCACCCGGCGGTCACGACCGACGTGATCACCTTCAGGGTACGCGCGGATCAGCTCCAGGTGCTGCTGGTCAGGCGGGCCAATCCGCCCTTCCAGGGCCGCTGGGCGCTGCCGGGCGGCTTCCTCGACATCGACGAGGATCTCGAGCAGTGCGCCCGACGCGAACTGGCCGAGGAGACCGGCATCCGTGTGACCCACATCGAGCAGCTCCATACCTTCGGGCGTCCCGACCGGGATCCCCGCGAGCGCGTGATCAGCGTCGCCTATCTCGCCACCGTCCGCCAGGACGACCCGGCACAGCCCGTCGCGGCCAGCGACGCCGCCGCGGTCCGCTGGTTCCCACTCGACGAGCTGCCGGGCCTGGCCTTCGACCACGGGCAGATCATCGACAAGGCGCGGCAACGGCTGCGCGACAAGCTCGAATACACCAGCCTCGTCTTCCAGTTGACGGCGGAAACCTTCACACTGGGCGAACTCCAGCGGCTATACGAGGCAATCCACGGCAGCCCGCTGGACAAACGCAACTTCCGCAAGCGCATGCTCGGTCTGGGGCAGATCGAGGAAACCGGCCACACGCGGCGCAACGGCAAGCACCGCCCGGCCCGCGAATACCGAATCAGGCACCCACAACGGGTGGAGTATTTTTGATGAGCAGCAACCCAGAGGAACAACTCGACCAGACCGAACCACACCAGGTCCAGGTTCCACCCCACCCCCAGTGGCCACCACTCAGCGAGGGGGAGCGGGCCGCAGCGATGGCGCGCATCAAGCAGATGATGCAGGAGCAGAACGCCGTTCTGGTGGCGCACTACTACGTGGATGGTGACCTGCAGGCGCTGGCGGAAGAGACCGGGGGCTGCGTCGCCGACTCGCTGGAGATGGCCCGCTTCGGCACCACAACGGATGCCGAGACCCTGATCGTCTGCGGCGTACGTTTCATGGGTGAGACAGCGAAGATCCTCAACCCCGAGAAGCGGGTCATCATGCCCGACCTGGCCGCCACCTGTTCGCTCGACGAGGCCTGCCCCGCCGATGCCTTCAGCGCCTTCTGCGACCAGCACCCGGACCGCACCGTGGTGGTCTACGCCAATACCAGTGCGGCGGTGAAGGCACGCGCCGACTGGGTGGTCACCTCCGGCATCGCACTGGACATCGTCAGACACCTGCACGGACGGGGCGAGAAGATCCTCTGGGCCCCCGACCGCCACCTCGGCCACTACGTCCAGCGCGTCACCGGCGCCGACATGCTGCTGTGGAACGGTGCCTGCGTGGTGCACGAGGAGTTCAAGTCGTTCGGTCTGCAACGCCTGAAAAAACTCCACCCCGATGCCGCCGTACTGGTGCATCCGGAATCACCCGACGAGGTGGTGGACCAGGCCGACGTGGTGGGATCGACCACTGCACTGATCAAGGCGGTGCAGGAACTGCCCAACGAGGAGTTCATCGTCGCCACCGACGACGGCATCTTCTGGAAGATGCACCAGCTGGCGCCACACAAGAAACTGATATCCGCGCCCACCGCCGGCGAGGGCGCCACCTGCGAGTCCTGCGCCCACTGCCCGTGGATGGCCATGAACGCACTGCAGAACCTGGAGACGGTACTGCGCGACGGTGGCAACGAGATCCACATCGACCCGGCAGTACGTGCGCAGGCAGTGACCTCGATCCAGCGCATGCTCGACTTCGCCCGCGAGCGTGACCGGCGCGGGGGCTGAAGCCGCGGCAGGGAGGGCCCGCTCTGACCGGGGCGGTGCCGGCAGGTGCCGGGCCCCTTACCGGGGCGCTTCGGCCCCGCTGCCCGACGGGTACTCGACCCAGCCCCCGCCGGCCTCCAGGCGGATGTAGTAGCGGCCGCCGCGTTCCACCACCACCGTATCCGCGTTCTCTGACACGAAGGGCGTGACGGGGATATCCTCCACCAGGGCCGCCGGATCGTACCCGGCCGGACCGAAGGGATCTGCGGCGATCATGCCGGCAATAATGTGGGACATCGCCAGGTAGCTGGTGGGTTTATCCACCACCACTGGGTTCAGTGGATGCTCGATGTCCGGGCCGATCAGACGGATACCCACCGGTCCCCGGGTGATCGACGGGCTGGGAATCTCCCGCAGGCCCTTGATCTGCAACCGGTCACCATGCATGGCGGCGCCATGCTCCGGCACCATCACCACCAGCACCCGCCGTCCCGAGGCCTCCAGCTGGGCGAAGAAACTCTTCAGATCGCCCAGTAACTGCCTGAGCCGCGGCTTGAAGATCTCCGTACTGCCGAGCCCTGCGCGGCCGTCGCTGTAGCGGTTGCCATCATGCAGTGTCACCGTGTTGTAGTAGGTGGCAACACGCGCCGCGCCACTGGATTCCCGCACCGCAAGCCAGCGCTGCAGGGTCGCCAGGTCACCCCATATCGGCGTGCCGTCGAAGGCGCGAAGCGGGGCCGGCAGACCCGTGGTGTCCAGTGGCGACACATCGAGATGACCCTGTTTCTGCACCAGGCCGAGGAAATCATCGAAATGGCCGTCATGATTGAGTGCCAGGGCCTTGTCGAAACCGACCCGTGCCAGTTCGTCAAACAGGTAGCACTGTGGTGGCGCCGTCTTGTAGAGGGCATCGTGCGGTGGCTGACCACAGGTCGCCCGCAATACCCGGATGGCCGCCGGCCCGCTGTAGGAGGCGGCGGTGTTGAAGTTGCGCAGGAGGATATCGAAAGCCGGCAGTTCCTGATCCAGCCCCACGTATTGCAGATCGTCCCATGACAGCGAGCAGACATGGATCAGCAGCACGTCGAAGGGCTGATCGGTCTCGCCTGGCGCCACCATCCGCACCTCGCGTTCCGCCTCGCGGGCGTAGAAATCGGCCAGATAGCGGTCCAGCTCCTGGTCAGGATCAACCACCGCATCATCCGAGCCGCCAGACAGCGCCACCGCCATGCCCGGCGACGCGGGGTGACGGGTCCCGTACCAGCCGGTGAGTGACGGCAGGGCGAAATAGATCAGCGCCGCCGTCACCAGTACGCCGAGGCGGATGTAACGGGAGATATACAGATAGGCGACGGAAACGATCAACAGCAGTGCCAGCATGTCGGGGTTGACGAAACGCCCCAGCAGTTCCCCCAGGTAAACCAGGTCGAAGTCCTCCAGCAACGACGCCTGTGACAGCACCCGCCTGAAAGGCGGCAGCCAGCTCTGCGCATAGAGCAGGGCCACCCCGAGCGGGACCGCAAGCATCTGCTGGGCGATACGCCACGGCCCGCGGGCGGGCAGCGCCACCAGCGCCAGCAGCGCCAGGTTGCGCAGCGGCTGGAGCTGGATATAACCCTGGGCGTACAACAGGAACTCGATCAGGAAATAGAGATTCCAGCGACCCGGACCCCAGTCACCGCCGCCCGTTGCCGGGGCTGCTGCGTTATCCACTGGCTGCCGCTTCATCGTGTCGCCATGTTTCAGGAATCACGTCGCGGCGGCTGGCTGGGGCGCAGCAACTGGGGACGGAACAGCAACCGCCGTGTCACCCGGGCCAGCAGGCGGAACAGGTCACGCGCCAGATATCCCAGTATCAATCCGCACAGCAGCCCGACGAAAAAGCCCAGGGTACTCAGGTTAAGCAGTTGATCCATATAGAATAAGCTCCACTCAATCGGGACAGGTCATCGGCCGGTCCCGGCCGGGGAATGCAATGGCAGGGTCACCGGCTGGGCATCCGCGACCTCGCGTGGCTGGAACACGGCTGCGGCCGGCGCCGTGGCGGTCGGCGCTGCCGGCTCCTCCGTCCCGCGCGCAGCCAGACTCTCCGATAGGTCCTCCATCTCACCGGCTGCATAGCCCTGCTGCAGCTGATCGAGCAGCTTCTCAATCGCTGCCACATCGCTGTAACGCACCTGGTCGACGAACACGGCGGACACCGGCAGCTCGAAGACATGTGCCAGTGCCACCGGCACATCCACCTCGCGACAGGCGAACAGGTGCAGATAGAGCGAGGAACGATCCGCGGTGACGATATCGCCGTGGCGCTTCAGGCGACACAGGGCCAGGGCATCCACCACCGTGATACCGGGCAGCGGATTGAGCCGGATCAGCGCGCTCTGCAGTTCCAGTGCCTGGCTGTCATGCTGCATGCCGGCGACTGCCCGGATGAAGTCGGGCACCGGATGATAACCCGGCTCGACCGGCGGCAGCAGGCTGGCCACCGCCTCCTCGTAACTCTCTGACAGCTCGCCACTGAACACCTGACCGTGCATTTGCTCAGGGATACCGACGAAACGCGAAAAGCCCACCGCCGCGGGCACCACCCTGTTGGCACCGATGCGCAGCAGCAGCTTCTCCTGATAGTGGCGCATGGTCACCCCTATCTCGCGCACCAGCAGTTTGGCGGTACGTCCGTGGTGCTGACGGATGGCGTGCACCTCGCGGGCCAGCGCCTCGAATGCCGTGCTGCGGTCGTAATGGATGATCAGGGTGCCGTTGATCGCCTCGTGTGAGGCGGCACGCAGTCCGGCGATATCGTCGTAAACCTGCCAGTTGTCCGGCAGCCCGGTGCTGTCGGCCACCGCCGCACGCGTGCAGTAGACCAGGCCATCGTCGAGCGCCGCGGGTACGCTGGAGAGGTGCTCATCACCTGAGGTCAGCTGCAGCTGTTCCGCATCGACACAGCGCCAGCGGCCGCCTGCGCCATGCTCCAGCCGGTAGCTGCCGCTGCCGTGCATGCCCAGTTCGCTGAACCAGTGCATGGGCGACCAGTGCGTCGCGCCCTCCCGGGTGGCGAGCCGGGCAATGCCGGCGAAGTCGTCGGCGCAGCTCATCAGCGCATGCAGCTTCGCCGGCTCACGGGTGACATCGTCGAGGAACAGCAGCAGGGCACAGCCATGACGGTGCGCCCACTGCCGGTAGGCACCCAGCTGTGCATCGAGATGATCGGCGTCGCCCATGTCGAGCAGGCCATCGGCCGGGTCGATCACCAGCAGCCCACGACGGCCGAGGTGGTAGTGATCGAACTCCTCGGTCAGACGCTCCACGCGCAGCCGGGTCGCCGGGCGATCACTGAGCTGGAGATTGAACACCGGCAGATCGCCGGCCTCCCATTGCTGCAGCAGCGCCGGCTCATGCAGGTAGGCAGCGGTGTTCGCATCAGCGATGGCCAACGCGCAGCGCCCGGCATCGGCCACGATGGCACGTGCCAGTTGCCTGGCGAGTCGCCGGTCTCCGGCCACCACGGCATACACCCTGCCGGGCACCAGCTGTGAGGCAGCATCCGGGAGATCCTCGATCATAACGCGTTCAACCATCGGAAACCGCTATTCTCCACGGGAAATCGAAGCAACATATGATGCCGCAAGCACTGGCACATGCAAGCATATGACAGTAAATTAGCGGCTCGCACAGCAACACCCTCGCAGCAACCACCAAGACATCCTCCGCCGGGATCACAGAAAGCCGTGAACGACAAGAAAAGCAAATTCATACTCAGCGACGATGTCGGCAACCTGCTCGGCCACTATCGGCAGGGCCCCGACCGTTATCACGAGATCGGACTGCAGCAGGCCATCGAAGCCATACGCGCGCGCTGGCCGCTACTGCGGGAAATCGCCCAAGCCGAAGCCCCGGCGGGAGACTGAGTGCGGACACTCGCACTCCAGGGCATCAACGGCGGCGCCGGCACCACGGCGGTGACCGCCGGTCTCGGCGCCGCACTCCATGCCACCGGTCACCCGGTGCTGCTCATCGATCTCAGCCCCACCAACATGCTGGGCCGTTATTTCGCCCTGCCCTGGACAGAGACAGCGGGACTGGCGCCCTGCCTGCTGGCAGAGCGTCCCTGGCACGAGGCCGCCTTCGCCAGCGAGGCCGGCGTGAACTTCGTGCCCTTCGGGCAGGCCGATCCCGCCGAGGCCATCAGCTGGCTGGCGCAACGTACGGCCAGTGAACCCGCCTGGCTGATCCACGACCTGGCACAGCTGGCACTGCCGGACGACGCCTGGGTACTGATCGACCTGCCCTGCCTGCTGCCCGATCACCTGCGGCCGCTGGCCGGACAATGCGACCACCAGCTGCGGGTCATCAACCCGGACCCCGCCAGCTACCTGCAGATGCAACAGGCAGGGGCATTGCCGGATGCCGGCCATTACCTGATCAACCGCTTCGATCCGCTGCGCACGCTGGAGCGCGACCTGCACGACCTCGTCCAGGCCGATCATGCAGGGCGAGTGGTGCCGACGGCCATCCATCGCGACGAGGGGATACGCGAGGCACTCGCCTGCCGCCAGACGGTGGTGGAGGCGGCGCCCCACAGCCAGGCCACCCATGATCTGGCGACCCTGGCCATCTGGCTCAGGGCCCATGTCGGCCAGGTGGTGGAAAATGGCTGACCAGCGGTCACTGGGCAACCGCCTGCTTGGCCTGTTCATCGTCCTGCCCGAGGGGCCGGATGCCCTGAAACGCCGTCTGCTCGCCTATTTTCCACACATCGATTTCCAGCACCTGAACCTGCTGGATCTGCTGCGCATCCCGCTGCAGCTGCTGTGGCTGATCCTGGTGATCCCTCCCGGGCAACGCCCGCCGCCCCCCGGACAGCGGCTGCGTGCCGGGCTGCGGCGGGGGCTGGGGGGTTCACTGCGCCGTGGCTGGCAGGGGCTGCGTGCCGGGCTGGCCCGGCGCCTGTCGCTCTCCGGCTTTTTCGAGCATCTGGAGCTGGACAAGGTCAGCGAAAAAATGCTGCAGCGCCCGCTGTGGCGTCACCGGCTGTCGCGCTATCTCACCATCGGTCTGGCAGCCGCGGTGATTGTGATGTGCATCACCACTCCCTTCACCCTGCTCAGTCAGGCCCTGTTTGTGGTGGTGATGTGGATAGCGGCACTGTGGATCCGCAGGATCCCCGGCCACCTCGCAACCATGGTCCTGGTGGCACTGTCGGTCACTGCCTCCAGCCGCTACCTGTGGTGGCGCTTCAACTTCACCCTCAACTGGGACGACCTGCTCGACCTGACGCTTGGTCTCGGCCTGCTGGCGGCCGAGGTCTACGCCTGGCTGGTGCTGCTGCTGGGCTACATCCAGACCGCCTGGCCACTGCAACGGGAGGCCGCCAGGCTGCCCGACAACCCCGACGACTGGCCGACCGTGGATATCTACATTCCCACCTACAACGAGCCCCTCGGGGTGGTCCGGCCAACCATCTACGCCGCCCAGGGCATCGACTGGCCGCGCGACAAGATCAACATCTACCTGCTCGACGACGGCAAGCGTGATGCGTTCCGCGACTTCGCAGAGGAGGTCGGCGTGCACTACATGACCCGGACCGACAACAGCCACGCCAAGGCCGGCAACCTGAACCATGCCATGGGCAAGACCGGGGGGGAGTTCATCGCCATCTTCGACTGCGACCACATCCCCACCCGCTCCTTCCTGCAGAACTCGGTGGGCTGGTTCCTGAAGGACAGCAAGCTGGCACTGATCCAGACCCCGCACCACTTCTTCTCGCCCGACCCCTTCGAACGCAACCTCGGCAACTTCGGCAAGGTGCCGAACGAGAACGAGCTGTTCTATGGCCTCATCCAGGACGGCAACGACACCTGGGACGCCACCTTCTTCTGCGGTTCCTGCGCCATCATCCGTCGCGCCCCGCTGGAGCAGATCGGCGGCATCGCGGTCGAGACGGTGACCGAGGACGCCCACACCTCCCTGCGTCTGCACCGGCTGGGCTACCGTTCCGCCTACCTGCGCCTGCCCCAGGCCGCCGGACTGGCCACCGAGAGCCTGTCCGCCCACGTCGGCCAGCGCATCCGCTGGGCGCGCGGCATGGCGCAGATCTTCCGCATCGACAACCCCTTGCTGGGCAAGGGTCTCTCGCTGGGCCAGCGGCTGTGCTACAGCAACGCCATGCTGCACTTCCTCTACGGCATCCCGCGGCTGGTGTTCCTCACCGCTCCACTGGCCTTCCTGCTGCTGCACTCCTACATCATCTACGCCTCGGCCATCTCGCTGCTGCTGTACGTGATGCCGCACATCATCCATGCCAGCATCACCAACTCCAGAAATCAGGGCAAGTACCGACACTCTTTCTGGGCCGAGGTGTATGAGACCGCCCTGGCCTGGTATATCGCACGCCCGACGACGGTGGCGCTGTTCGCCCCGCACAAGGGCAGTTTCAATGTCACCGCCAAGGGCGGGCTGGTGGAAAAGGAGCACTTCGACTGGAGCATCTCCAAGCCCTACCTGGTGCTGGTGATGCTGAACTTCATTGCCCTGTTCGCCGGCGGCGGGAGGTTGTTCGCCGGGCCGGAGGACGAGATTCAGACCGTGATCATCAACATGCTGTGGACCGTCTACAACCTGACCATGCTGGGCGCCGCGATGGCGGTGGCTGCCGAGGCGCGCCAGGTACGCGTCAGTCATCGTGTCGGCATCAATTTTCCGGTGGTACTGCACCTGGAGAACGGCCATCTGCTGCAGGGCGAGAGCCTGGACTACTCCGAGGGCGGTCTCGGCCTTAAGCTGCCAGCCGAGGGTCTGCTGGAACGTGGCCAGCGACTGTCGATATCGCTGAAGCGGGGTTTCCGGGAATTCGTCTTTCCGGTGGAGGTGGTCAGCACCCGCGGCGACCATGCCGGGGTACGCTTCGATGATCTCAGCCCTGCGCAGGAGAAGGACCTGGTGCAGGCCACCTTCGGCCGGGCCGACGCCTGGCTCAGCTGGGGGGAGGATCGCGAACCGGACCGCCCGCTGCGCGGCTTCCTGGAGATGGCCAGCACCGGCATGATGGGTTATGTACGCCTGTTCCACCACCTCCCGCCCCTGTTCGACCCCCTTGTCCGGCGCCTAGGCTGGCTATGGGATTTCATACTCTGGCTGATGCCACGCAACCCGGTTACCGTGCGATGAATCACCGAACGAACCCCACCCGCTACACCGCCCTGGTCACCGGCCTGCTGCTCGGTCTGCTGTGCGGGCTGCCCACTGCGGGCCTGGCCAGCACCGACACCGCGGTCGCTGTTCCCCTGCCGGTGACAACCGGACAATCGGCACCGAAGGTCATCGAGTGGCACAAGACCCGCACCTTCCGGGAACTGGGCACCCAGGCATCCCTGCCGCTGCGCGGCGGCGGCAGCAGCACCGGGGTTGGCTTCGGTGTGCGCAACGACGAACTGGTGACCGGGGCCCGCCTGCAACTGAGCTATATCTACTCGCCCTCGGTGATCGAGAACCTGTCCCACATCAAGGTCTATCTCAACGAAGAGGTGGTGGGCATCCTGCCGATGCCGAAGAAACGCGCAGGCGAGAGGATCAGGCACGAGCTGTCGCTCGATCCCCTGCTGGTCACCGACTACAACCAGCTGCGCATGGAGCTGATCGGCCATTACACCCTCGAGCACTGCGAGGACGAGCAGCACAGCAGCCTGTGGGCCGACATCAGCGGCAGCAGCAAGCTGGACATCACCGTGCGGCCGCTGCCTGTGACCAACGAGCTGGGCATATTCCCCGAGCCATTCTTCGACCGCCGCGACTTCTCCCGACTGGTGCTGCCGGTCGTCTTCGCATACGCCCCCAGCGACACGACGCTGGAGGCCGCCGGCGCCGTCACCTCCTGGTTCGGCGGCCTGGCCGACTGGCGTGGCGCCCGTTTCCCGGTCTCGCTGGGCAACCTGCCCAACCGCCATGCCATCATCTTCGCCAGTAACCAGCAGCGCCCCGCCTTCCTCAGGGACTACCCGCTGGTCGACCGTCCCACCATCGCCGTGGTCTCGCGTCGTCAGCTGTACCTGCCGGGAGACGAGGACGGCGAGGACGAGTCCGGCAATGCCATCAACCCCTACAGCAAGTACCTGTTGATCCTAGGCCGCGACGATGCCCAGCTGAAGACCGCGGCCCACGCCCTGGTGCTCGGCCAGGCGGTGTTGTCGGGCGAGCAGGTGGTGGTGGAGTCGGTTGACATCGGTCCCGAGCGCGCACCCTACGATGCGCCGAAATGGATACGCCTGGACCGCCCCACCAAGTTCGGCGAACTGGTCAACTCGCCCGGCGATCTGCAGGTCTCCGGCCACCGGCCCGAGATCATCCGCGTCAACCTGCGGTTGCCGGCCGATCTGTTCACCTGGCGCAGCCGCGGTGTGCCGGTTGATCTCAACTACCGCTACACGCCGCTGATCGAACAGGACGAGTCACGCCTCAACGTCAGCATCAACGAGGAGTTCGTCGAGGCCTTCAACCTGCGCGAGTCAGGCAAGGGCGGCATCAAGAAACGCGTGCGGGTGCCGCTGCTGGAGGATGGCCTGTTCGGCTCCCAGAACCAGTTCTACATCCCCGCCTTCAAGGTCGGCAGCAACAACCAGCTGCAGTTCGACTTCTCCTTTGCACGGCACAAGAAGAGCCTGTGCGGCGGCAATCCCATCGACAATGTGCGCGCTGCGATCGATGCTGATTCGAGCATCGACTTCTCCGGCTTCCCCCACTTCGCCGCCCTGCCCAACCTGGGCTTCTTCGCCAACTCGGGGTTTCCGTTCACGCGGCGTCCTGATCTCGCCGACAGTACCCTCGTGCTCCCCTCGCAGCCGAGCCGCCACGAGCTCGAAGCGGTGCTGACTGTGCTCGGCAACATGGGCATCTCCACCGGCTACCCCGCCACCCGGGTACAGGTCAGGCGGACCGACCAGATCGAGAAACTCAAGCAATTCGATCGCGAGCTGCTGCTGATCGGTCGCAACACCCATGAAACACTCACCGCCCTCTGGCAGGAAAAACTGCCCACCGGCATCAGCCGGCTGGGCCGTGAACTGGGCCTGCCAAAGCGGGCGGTCAACCTGTTGCACGACTGGCTCGGCTTCGGCACTGACCCGGACCCCAGCACCAGCACCGAGGTGATGCTGGAGAGCAATGGCCCCCTGGGCATGATCATCGGTTTCGAATCGCCGCTGCAGCCGGGCCGCAGCGTGGTGTCACTGATCGGCGAACGGGATCAGGA
>JANTHH010000035.1 GCA_024762485.1 Chromatiales bacterium | reverse complement strand
CGGGACTATTCGTTGATCTCGGCCTTCTCGATGACGACGGGCTCGACCGGCACGTCCGAGTGACCGGCCTTGTTGGTGGTCTCGACGTTCTTGATCTTCTCGATCACGTCCATGCCGTCGGTGACCTTGCCGAACACGCAGTAGCCCCAGCCGTCCTGGCCCGGATGGTCGAGGAAGTTGTTGTCCTTGACGTTGATGAAGAACTGGGCAGTGGCCGAATGCGGGTCCGCGGTGCGGGCCATGGCGATTGTGCCGGCCTCGTTCTTCAGCCCGTTGTTGGCCTCGTTCTCGATCGGCTCGCGGGTGGCCTTCTGCATCATGTCGGGGGTGAAGCCGCCGCCCTGGATCATGAAGTTGTTGATCACCCGGTGGAAGATGGTGCCGTCGTAAAAGCCGTCGCGGACGTACTGCTTGAAGTTCTCGGCGGTCTTGGGGGCCTTCTCTTCATCCAGTTCGATGACGATGTCGCCCATGTTGGTCTTCAGTGTGATCATTGCTTGTTCTCCTGGGGCTGTTCAGCCTGCGGCTGATCCAGACGTTGAATCTTTTCGATGAGGATGGTCTCTTCCGGCACGTTGCGCATGCGGCCCTTCATGCCGGTGGGCGCCTTGGCGATGGCGTCGACTACGTCCATGCCGTCGACGACCTTGCCGAACACGGCGTAGCCCCAGCCGTCGAAGCTGGGGTAGTCGAGATTGGGGTTGTCGGCATGGTTGATGAAGAACTGGGAGGTGGCGGAGTGCGGCTGCGAGGTGCGCGCCATGGCGATGGTGCCGCGCTTGTTCTTCAGCCCGTTCTTGGCCTCGTTCATGATCGGCTCGTGGGTGGGCTTTTTCATCAGGTCCGGGCCGAATCCGCCGCCCTGGATCATGAAGCCCTTGATCACCCGGTGGAACACGGTGCCGTTGTAGAAGCCCTCGTCGACGTAGCGGAGAAAGTTCTCCACCGTCTTCGGTGCCTTGTCGGGATAGAGTTCGAGGACGATATCGCCCTTGCTGGTCTGCATCAGTACCCGGACGGGGTCGGCCTGGGCCAGACCGGTCCAGAGCAGTGCGAACAGGGGGAGGAATATCCAACGATTGGAGATGCGCATCGGTGACTTCCTTGCAAAAAGGGCCGCTATCATATCGGCTATGTGATTCGGAAAAAACCCGGCTGCGGGCGACTCCTGCTGGCGGAGACGTCGCGGATCCGGCTGGTGATGCCCGGGGGCAGGGTTTAAGATTCGCCGCTGGCTGTTAAGTTTCGTGTCCCCGCTATGTTGAAGATCTACAACGACCTCACCCGAAAGAAGGAAGTCTTCGAGCCGCTCGAGCCCGGCAAGGTGCGCATGTACGTGTGCGGCATGACCGTGTACGACCTCTGCCATCTCGGCCATGCCCGGGTGATGGTGGTGTTCGACGTGGTCTACCGCTATCTCAAGGCGCGGGGCTACGAGGTCACCTATGTGCGCAACATCACCGACATCGACGACAAAATCATCAACCGCGCCAACGAGCGCGGCGAGCACTTCAAGGCGCTGACCGATCACTTCATCGAGGCGATGCACGAGGATGCGCAGGCGCTGGCGGTGCTGCCGCCGGACCTGGAGCCGCGGGCCACCGACTATATCGACGAGATCATCGCCATGATCGAGCGCCTGATCGCACGCGGTCATGCCTATGTCGCCGACAATGGTGACGTCTATTACGACGTGCGCAGCTTCCCCGAATACGGAAAGCTGTCCGGCAAGTCCATCGATGATCTGGAGGCCGGCGCGCGGGTGGAACCGGGCGAGGGCAAGCGCGATCCCCTGGACTTCGCCCTTTGGAAGGCCGCCAAGCCGGGCGAGCCGGCCTGGGATTCGCCCTGGGGTGAAGGCCGCCCCGGCTGGCACATCGAGTGCTCGGCCATGTCCACCAAGACCCTGGGCGACACCTTCGACATCCATGGTGGCGGTGCAGACCTGACCTTCCCGCACCACGAGAACGAGATCGCCCAGTCCGAGGGGGCCACCGGCCATCCTTTCGTCAAGTACTGGATGCACAACGGTTTCGTGCGCATCAACGACGAGAAGATGTCCAAGTCGCTGGGCAATTTCTTCACCGTGCGCGAGGTGCTCAAGGCCTATCCGGCCGAGGCGGTGCGCTATTTCATTCTCACCAGCCAGTACCGCTCGCCGCTGAACTACGACGAGGAGCACCTGGAGAATGCACGTGCCGCGCTGAACCGTTTCTACACCGCCCTGCGCGGCCTGCCCGAGGCGCAGCCCGCCGGGGCCGAGGCCTTCACCGAACGTTTCAACGCCGCCATGGACGACGATTTCAACACGCCGGAGGCGCTGGCGGTGCTGTTCGACCTGGTGCGCGAGATCAACAGGGTGCGCAAGCGCGACGCGCAGCAGGCGGCGGGGCTGGCGGCCGAGCTGCGCCGCCTCGGTGGCATCCTCGGCATCCTGCAGCAGGACCCCGAGGACTGGCTGCGCGGCGGCGAGACCACCGAAGGTGGCCTGAGCGATACGCAGATCGATGAGCTGATCGCCCGCCGCAACCAGGCCAAGGCCGACAAGGACTGGGCCGAGGCGGACCGTATCCGCGACGAGCTGCAGGGCCAGGGCATCGTGCTGGAAGACGGGCCCGCTGGCACCACTTGGCGGCGGGCCTGAGCATGACGGACCAAGGCAGCCGGGAGACCGGTATGGACAAGGTGGGCGTATTCAGGGTGTTCTACCGCGACTATGCCAACGAGGTGGCGATCAGTTCCGCCCAGCCCGAGCAGCTGGCCGCCGACCGGCTGGCCCCGCTGGCGCAGCATCTGCTGACCTCGGAGGACAACTTCCTCGGCGTGGTGGATGCCAGCGACACCATCCTGCAGTTCTATCTCGATGCCGGGAAGATCGTGGTGGAGTTGCTGTATCCCGACACCGCCGGTTGCTATCGCAGCCACATGGTGGAGGACGCCGCTCTGGCGCTGCTGGCCAGGCTGCCCGCCGCCTTCGACGAGGGCCTGCTGCCCGGCGGCCAGTTCATCGGCTGATCACGCCGGCCGCCCCGCACCACATCCACCGCCCATCCTTCAGGCGGCCACCGCCACCGGGCGCGCCGGGTCGGTGATCCACTCGCTCCAGGAACCCACATAGAGCCTTGCCACCGGCAGCCCGGCATAGTCCATGGCGAGAATGTTGTGGCAGGCGGTGACGCCGGAGCCGCACATGCAGATGGTGCGCCCGATGGGATGGCCGCCCAGCACGTAATCGAGGTGGTGGCGGATGGTCTGAGGATTCTGCATGTGGCCGTTGGCGAGATTGGCGGTGAAGGGCTGGTTGAGGGCGCCGGGGATGTGGCCCGCCACCGGGTCCAGCGGCTCCTGTTCGCCCTTGAAACGCGCGGGCAGGCGACCATCCAGAAGTTTCCATTCGCCACTGGCCAGTGCCTCGACCAGCGCTTCGGTTTCGATCAATACCTCGGGGTTGGGTCGGCCCTGGAAATCGCCACGGCGGGGGGACGGCATGATGTCCTCGACCGGGAGACCGGCGTTCTCCCAGCACGGCCAGCTGCCGTCGAGAACGGCAGTCCGGGTGTGTCCGAGCCAGTGCTTGAGCATCCACCACAGCCTGGCGGCGATGGCGCCGGCCATGTCGTCGTAGACCACCACCTGGGTATGGTTGCTGACGCCGTTGTCGCGCAGCCAGGCGACGAAGCGGTCGGGGTCGGGCAGGGGGTGACGGCCGCTGTGGGCAGTCTTCGGTGCGGAGAGGTCGTGATCGAGATGGGCGTAGCGTGCCCCGGGTGCATGTCCGCCGGCGTAGTCCTGTCGGCCCTTGTCGGGGTTGCTGAGGTCGAAACGGCAGTCGAAGACGATCCAGTCCGGATCATCGAGATGGTCAGCGAGTACTTCCCGGGTTACCAGGGTCGAGTATTCCATGGCTTCACTCCGGTGAGTGGATGAAATCCCAATGTTCCTTCGCTATGGGCATGACGATCAGGCGGTTTACAGGTCGCAGCCGGGAGTCAGTCTGCCAGAAATCAATCCACCGGTTCTTTGCGTTCGGACAAATCGCTGGCGAATTTGCCATGCCGCGCTACGCTTTGAATGGGTGACGTGTCGGCCGGTGGCCGGCCACTGCCGGGTATTTCCTGAACGGTTTGGGGTTTGCCCCAATGCCCACACATATTTTGAGGCTATATAAAGGGAACAGGCTTCCGATGCCCGGGGAAAGCCTTCTGCTTAAAGGTATCGGCGTCCTGCACATAATGATAAAGCCGATGGACCAACCACAGGAGTGATCGACGATGATTACCTACGACGAACTGCATACCCAGAACCACAAGATCACCGAGCTGACCAATATCCTCCATCACCTCCTCGGTGATCGCAGCCTGTGTGATTCCGACGTGACCTGCGACCTGTTCTTCGACTTCGTGCAGAAGGTCAATGATCACCTGGAGGCGACAGACAATGCGCTCTATTCCAAGCTGCTCACCAGCGGCGATGACAAGGCCAGGATTACCGCCCAGCGATTCATGGGCGGCTCAAAGGAGATCAAGCGCATCTTCGCCAGCTATCTGAAGAAGTGGTGCAAGCCGCGTACGCACCGGCTGATGGTCAAGGAATACGATCAGTTCATGCTGGAGACGAACGAGATGTTCGATATGGTGCTGGAACGTATCCAGGACGAGACCGAGCGGCTCTACCCGCTGGTGCGCGAAGTGACGGGGGATCAGCGCCAGGTCGCCTGAGAGGCCCTTCCCCCGGCGTGGCCGCCGATGTGCCGGGGTCTCTTCCGGCAGTGTCCGCCTGCTCCGTTATCGGTGGCTATTCGAGCGAGAGGATGAAGTCCCACTGATCCTTGGTCAGCGGCATGATGGACAGCCGGTTGCCCTTGCGCACCAGGGGGCAGTCCGCCAGTGGGCCATCGGCGTATTCCTTGAGTTCGGCCAGCGGGATGTTGCGTTTCAGATCCCGCACGAACTTCACGTCCACCATGTACCAGCGCGGTTTGTCCGGATCGCTCTTGGGGTCGTAGTACTTCTGATCCGGATCGAAGGCGGTGTGGTCCACGTAGCCCTCCTTCACCACCTCCATGATGCCGACGATGCCGGGCACATCGCAGTTGGAGTGATAGAAAAAGACCTGATCGCCCACCTTCATCTGATCGCGCATCATGTTGCGCGCCTGGTAGTTGCGCACGCCGTCCCAGTGTTCGGTCTGGTTCGGCATGGCCTTGAGGTGGTCGATGCCGAACACGTCGGGCTCGGACTTCATCAGCCAGTAGTTCATGAGTTTCCCCGTTGATGTTCTGATTGCATATTGCGCACCATGTGGCGGAAGTTTTCCAGTCGCTGGAGAGGGATCTCGCCGCGCTCGGCGGCTGCGCGCAGGGCGCAGCCCGGCTCGTTCTCGTGGTGGCAGTTGCTGAACCGGCAATGACCGAGATAGGGGGCGAATTCGCGGAAGCCCCGCTCCAGTTCTTGCTGATCGAGCTGTCCGAGCCGGAAGCTGCGGACCCCCGGCGAGTCGATCAGCTGGCCGCCGGTGGGCAGGTGGAAGAGGGTGGTGCTGGAGGTGGTGTGACGGCCCAGGCCGGTGGCCTCCGACAACCGACCCTCCTGGATCTCCTGATCGGGGATCAGCGCATTGACCAGGGACGACTTGCCGACGCCCGACTGGCCCACCAGGATGCTGGTCTCGTCCCGCAGACGCTCGACCAGAGGATCGAGACCGTGCTCGCGTTTGGCGCTGACCTGGATCAGCGGATAGCCGATGTCGGCATAGAGGGCGAAGCGCTGACGGAAATCGGCCTGCTGGCGGGCGTCCATCAGGTCGGCCTTGTTGAGGGCGATCAGCGCCTTCACGCCGATCAGTTCGGCGGCGACCGTATATTGGTCGATCAGGTAGCCGACCGGTTCCGGTTTCGGCGCCAGCACGATCACCAGCTGGGTGATGTTGGCGGCAATGGGCTTGTCGCGTCCGCTGTAGTCCGGCCGCGAGAGCGCCGAATCGCGCGGCAACACGGCTGTGACCACGCCCTCCGAGTCGCCGGTGGGCTGCCAGACCACCCGGTCACCGCAGACCACGTCACCCAGGTTCTGGCGCAGCATGCAGTGCCACAGCCTATGTTGTTCATCGTCGACCACCAGGTGCTGACCGTGCCGGGTCACAACCTGGCCCTGCCGGCTGTCTTCATCGGAGGACTCGCCCAAGGCGGTCTCGGCGCGCGCTGCCATTCTGCGGCGGCGCTCCTCCTGGATCCTGGCGATACGAGCCTTCTGGCGGTCGCTCAGCTTGCGGCGTGCCACAGGCCGGCGGGATTACTTGAAGTGGTAGTACTGGTCATTCAGATGGTTGACCAGGGTGTGGAGGTCGTCGTCGAACAGTCGGGTGCCGACATTGGCGTCACACATGCGCACCTGTCTCTGCAGTGCCGGCAGCGAGTTCACCCGGCGATTACTGCGGGTGTAGACACTGCTGTCGTGACAGCTGGAGCACTTGTCGGCAACGAAGCGGGCGGGGTCGAAACCCTCCTCCGCGTGCACCGGGCCGGACAGTGCAGCGCTCAACAGACAGGCGGTCAGGGATGTGAGGGTGGCTCGGTTCATGATCGGCTCCGGTTCGTTCAGGCCATTTTAGAGGATAGGTGGGCGATACGCACCGGTGCCGGCGGATGGCTGTGGTGGAAGGCCGAGTACAGCGGGTCGGGCGTCAAGGTGCTGGCACTCTCCTTGTACATCCGCACCAGACCGTCGATCAGCGCCCGGGCACTGGTCTGCTGCACAGCGAAATCATCGGCCTCGAACTCATGCTTGCGCGACATGGCGGCGAACAGCGGCTGAATGAAGACCATGAATACCGGCGAGACCAGCATGAACAGCGCCAGCGCAAGTGCCGGGCTCTGGCGCTCGACACCGAGCCCCTGGTAGAACCAGGGTTGATCTGCCAGCCAGCCGAGCAGGGCGAGGCCGGCGAGCGACACGAGCGCGGTGGTGATCAGCATCTTGCGGATGTGATGACGCTTGAAGTGGCCCAGTTCGTGGGCGAGCACCGCCTCCACCTGCTCAGGCTCGAGGCCGTCGAGCAGGGTGTCGTAGAAGACGATGCGCTTGTGCCGGCCGAAGCCGGTGAAATAGGCGTTGCCATGGGCCGAGCGCTTGGAGCCGTCCATCACGAACATGCCCTCGCTGTGGAAGCCACAGCGCTTCAGCAGGGCCTCCAGCCGCTCGCGCAGTGCGGCATCAGACAGGGGTTCGAACTTGTTGAACAACGGTGCGATGAGGGTGGGGTAGGCCCAGGTCATGGTCAGCATGAAGCCCATCCACACCAGCCAGGCATAGACCCACCAGTAGCTGCCGGCCCCTTCCATCAGCCAGAGGATCACCGCCACCAGGGGAATGCCCAGCGCCAGGCTGAGCACCGTCTCTATCCCCAGGTCGGCGATGAAGCGTGCCGGCGTACTGCGGTTGAAGCCGAAACGGCTCTCGATACCGAATGTCTTGACCACACTCAGCGGCAGCTCGATGAGCATGCTGATCAGCAGCATGGAGACGATCAGCGCGACGCCCTGCCATACCCCCGACAGGCCGGTCTCCAGCCACAGGCGATCGAGCAGGTTCAGTCCACCGCCGAGGGTCCACAACAGCAGGATGAGGGGGGTCAGCACCAGTTCCAGCTTTTCCAGCTGCAGCTTGGACAGGGTGTAGTGCGCCGCCTTCTGGTGATCGGCGAGGCTGATCCTGTCGGCAAAGGCCTCGGGCACTTTGTCGGCGTGGCGGCGGACGTGGCGGGCCTGGCGGATGCTCAGCCACAGCTGGATGGCGGTGCCGAGAAACAGGGCGAGCAGAAAGATCAGGCTGAAGGTATTGATATGCATCGGGTCGGGACCGTGTCGAAACCAGCCCCGGATCTTACCTTCCCCGATGCTAGAATGGCGAAAATTCCATAGAAAAAATTGCGAGCCCGTATGCCTGCCTCCGAGAACAACCTGATCTGGATCGACCTGGAAATGACCGGTCTGGAGCCACAGCGCGATGTCATCATCGAGATCGCCACCCTGGTCACCGATGCCAATCTGGCAACCCTGGCGGAAGGCCCGGTGATCGCCATCCACCAGCCTGACGAGATCCTCGATGGCATGGACGAATGGAATACCAACCAGCATGGCAAGTCCGGCCTGGTCGACCGCGTGCGCGCCAGTCGCTACAGCGAGGCGGATGCCGAGCGCGAGACCCTCGCCTTCCTCCGCGAATGGGTGCCCAGCGGGGCATCGCCGATGTGCGGCAACAGCATCTGCCAGGACCGTCGCTTCCTCGCCCGTTGCATGCCCGAGCTCGAGGAATATTTCCACTACCGCAACCTGGATGTCTCCAGTCTGAAGGAACTGGCACGGCGCTGGGCACCGGCGGTGGCGGCGGGTTTCAGCAAGGAATCCAGTCACCTGGCAATGGACGACATCAAGGATTCCATCGCGGAACTGGCCTATTACCGCGAGCATCTGCTCAGATTGCCGGCCTGACGCCCGAGCGGGCCGCTTGAGCTTGGGCGGCCCTGCACCCATAATGCGGGCCCGTTTTTGTACGAATCTTCCCCGCAACAACCAGATCGGATAAAGGGTTTATGAGGATCGGTATCCCCCGAGAGAGCATCTCCGGCGAGAAGCGTGTCGCGAGCACGCCCGAGGTGGTGAAGAAATTTGTGGCCAAGGGCTTCGAGGTGGTGGTCGCGCCTGGTGCCGGCACCGCTGCCGGCTACACCGACCAGGCCTATCAGGATGCCGGTGCGAGCCTGGCCGGTGATGCCTTTGATGCCGACATCGTGGTCAAGGTGCGCAAGCCCTCACTGGACGAGGTCGCCAGCCTGCGCAGCGGCGCAGTCTATATCGGCCTGATCGAAACCTGCGAGACCGATGCGGTGCTCGAGGCGCTGTTCGAAAAGCAGGTGCGTGCCATCGCCATGGAACGCATCCCCCGCATCTCCCGTGCCCAGTCCATGGACGTGCTCTCCTCGCAGAGCAATATCGCCGGCTACCGGGCGGTGATCGAGGCGGCGGCCCATTACGGCCACTTCTTCCCGATGATGATGACCGCCGCAGGCTCCTCCAAGCCGGCCCGGGTGGTGGTGCTTGGCGCCGGCGTGGCCGGGTTGCAGGCGATCGCCACGGCGCGGCGCCTCGGTGCCGACGTCTATGCCTACGACGTGCGGCCGGAGACCAGGGAGCAGATCGAGTCGCTCGGCGCCAAGGCTATCGAACTGGACCTGGGCGAGAGCGGGGCGGGCGAGGGCGGCTATGCCAAGGAGCTGTCCGACGAGGCCAAGGCCAAGCAGCAGGCGTTGCTGGCCGACGAACTGGCCAAGGCCCATGTGATCATCACCACGGCGCTGATACCCTGCCGCCCGGCCCCCGAGCTGATCCCCGAGACGGTGGTACAGCGCATGCGTCAGGGCGCCGTGATCGTCGATCTCGCGGCAGCCAATGGCGGCAACTGTCCCCTGAGCGAGCCCGATCAGGTGGTGGAGAAGCACGGCGTGACCCTGGTTGGGCACACCAACTATCCCGCCATGATGGCAGGTGACGCCAGCGCGTTCTTTGCGCGCAACGTCGCCAATCTGCTCGACATCATGGTGGAAAAAACCGACGACGGCCTCGTTCTCAAGGATCTCGAGGCCGATGAGATAACCCAGGCGGCGCTGCTGCGCCCCGAGTCCTGAGCCCAATTCCGAGGATGCGTCGCTATGCCTGACACACTGGTTGCACTCTACGTCTTCGTACTCGCCTGCTTCATCGGCTATTACGTTGTCTGGGGCGTCACGCCCTCCCTGCATACGCCGCTGATGGCGCTGACCAATGCCATCTCCGGCATCGTCATCGTCGGTGCGCTGCTGGTCACCGGCCTGGAGGAGGTCGGCTCCCTGGCGGAGTGGATGGGCTTCTTCGCTGTACTGCTGGCCTCGATCAACGTGTTCGGCGGCTTCCTGGTGACCAACCGGATGCTGGCCATGTTCAAGAAAGACAAGAAGAAGCGTTAAGGGATCGAATTGATGGAACTGTCTGCAAATGCACAGGCGCTGGCCTACCTGGTCTCCGCCATTCTCTTCATCCTGGCGCTCAAGGGCCTGACCCATCCCGCCTCGGCACGCCGTGGCAATACCCTCGGCATCATCGGCATGGCCATTGCCATCATTGCCACGCTGATGGGCAATGAGGTGAAATCCTACGGCTTCATCATCGCAGGTGTCGCCGGTGGCGCGGTGATCGGCTCGGTGCTGGCATTGCGCATCCAGATGACCGCCATGCCGCAGCTGGTGGCGGCGCTGCACAGCTTTGTCGGCATGGCCGCGGTACTGGTGGCCATCGGCACCTTCATCAACAAGCAGGCGGCCGGCGCGCTCGACGCCGTGCTGATGGGCGAGCTGTCCGCCGGCATCATCATCGGCGCCATCACCTTCACCGGGTCGGTGATCGCCTTCGGCAAGCTGCAGGGCATCGTCTCCGGCAAGCCGGTCAAGTTCGCCGGTCAGCACCTGCTGAACCTGCTCATCGGCCTCGTCACCATCGGCCTAGGCGTCTATTTCGCAGCCACCGGCGACGTCACCGCACTGATACTGATGACCCTGCTGGCGTTTGTCATCGGCATCACCCTGATCATCCCCATCGGCGGTGCCGACATGCCGGTGATCGTATCCATGCTCAACAGCTACTCTGGCTGGGCAGCGGCGGCCACCGGTTTCACCCTGCACAACAATCTGCTGATCATCGTCGGTGCATTGGTCGGCTTCTCCGGCGCAATCCTCTCCTACATCATGTGCCGGGCGATGAATCGCTCGATCATCAACGTGGTGTTCGGCGGCTTCGGCAGTGAGACCGGTGGCGGCGAGAGCGCGGCGGCCACTGCCCACGAGAAGGGCGTCAAATCGGCCTCTGTGGAGGACGCGGTGTACTGGATGGAGGATGCCAACCGGGTGATCATCGTCCCCGGTTATGGCATGGCAGTGGCCCAGGCGCAGCATGCGCTGAAGGAATTGATGTCGCTGCTGGAAGAACGGGGCGTGGAGGTGAAGTTCGCCGTCCACCCGGTAGCGGGTCGCATGCCGGGGCACATGAACGTGCTGCTGGCCGAGGCGGACATCCCCTATGATCATGTGCTGGAGATGGACGAGATCAACCCCGAATTCCCCAGCACCGACGTGGTGCTGGTGGTCGGTGCGAATGACGTGGTCAACCCGGCGGCCAAGGAAGACCCCTCCAGTCCGATCTATGGCATGCCGATCCTCGAGGCCGGCAAGGCGCGCCAGGTGTTCTTCCTCAAGCGCTCCATGCGGCCGGGTTATTCCGGGGTCGACAACCTGCTGTTCTACCAGGACAACTGCTCGCTGATCTTCGGCGACGCCAAGGACACGGTCGAGGCGATGGTGACCGCGCTGAAGGGTGGGGGACACTGATCCTGCGGACAGCGGTTTTTTCGTATTGCGGTATTCAAGAATAAACGCCGCCCCTGGAAACAGCGGGCGGCGTTTTCATTTGCGTCGATACGTCAGGCCGTCACTCGGCTGACTGCTCGCGGACGAACTCGGTGGCATGACACTTCGGGCAAGGGGGTATGTGGCCGGGCTTCTTGAAGTGCAGTTTCTCCCCGCACTTGGTGCAGACCAGGGTACCGGGCCCGGTGATCTCGCCGGTGTGGTAGATCGATGCGGCCTCTTCCAGTTCGATGAGTTCCACCGTGGTCTTGTCAGCGGCGGTGCTGAAGAGTTCCTTCAGCCGGTCGCCGATCAGCGATGTCTCGAAGCCGAGCCAGGTCCTGAAGTCCTCGCCGGTCTCACTCAGGTAGCGGGCGGCGTCCTGCAGGTCACGCCAGAGATAGTCGGCCAGCTTGTCGGCCTCCTCGCGGCTGAGTTCGCCCAGTTCCACTGCCTTGTCCCGGGCTTCTTCGATGAGCTTGCGCATCTGTGGGCCGGTCTTGTCCTCCAGCTGGTGGAGTCTTTCGCCGGCACGCTCGAGCATCAGCTCGTAGGCTTCTCCCATGGCTTCTACCGGGTCATGAGGTGGTTTCAGTTCTGACATGGTCTTTACTCCGTTGTCTGCAATCAGTGCGAATGTGGTGGACGGCCCGATGATGACGCGATTTGCGAAACGCTGCCATGGGTCCAGGTCAAATAGGTCCGAAGTAGGCGAAAAACAAGGCCGGGCGAGCGCAATGGGCAACATTTGCATTGGTCATCAGCAGCCTATAGAATCCCCCGGCTTTTATGGCCGAAGCCGATTCGGTCCTCCTTGCCTTACCAGCCGGACTGTCCGGCCTGGGAGGCTGCAACCCGTAAGGAGCTACAATGCGTCATTACGAAATCGTGTTCCTGGTCCACCCGGACCAGAGCGAGCAGGTACCTGCCATGGTGGAACGTTACCGTTCCACCGTCGAGTCCAGCGGTGGCACCGTCCATCGCCTCGAGGACTGGGGCCGTCGTCAGCTCGCCTACCCCATCCAGAAACTGCACAAGGCACACTATGTTCTGATGAACATCGAGTGTGGTCCCGAGGCACTCGACGAGATCGAGACAGCCTTCCGCTTCAACGATGCCGTGCTGCGTCACCTGGTGGTGCGTCGCAAGAATGCCGTCACCGAGCCGTCCCCGCTGGTCAAGACCGAGCGCGAGGAAAGCGAATCACGGCCTGCACCTGCTGCAGCCAGCGAAGCCGCGCCTGCACCCAGCAAGCCTGAACCGACTGCCAGCGAAGGGGAATAAGCCATGTCACGATACTTCCGCAGAAAGAAATACTGCCGCTTCACCGCTGAAGGCATCACCGAGATCGACTACAAGGATGTCAACCTGCTGAAGCAGAACGTCAGCGAGTCGGGCAAGATCGTGCCGAGCCGTATCACCGGCACCAGTGCCAAGTACCAGCGTCAACTGGCGACCGCGGTCAAGCGCGCACGCTTCCTGGCGCTGCTGCCGTATACCGACAATCACCACGGCTGACCGGAGGCGGGGCCGGGGCGCAGGGGGAAGGGCAGGATGAAGGCGATAGCAGCCTTCTTCATGCGCGGCAGAACCCAGGCCATCGCCAGTGCCAGTGTGCTGGCGATCCTGGCGCTGCTGATCACGCCGCTGAGTATCGTCAGTTCCGCAGTAATAGGACTGGTGACCCTGCGCAAGGGGCCGGGCGAGGGACTGCTCACCGGCGTGGCCTCGGTGGTCGCCCTCGCGGCACTCGGCCAACTGCTGTTCGGTGCATCGTTGGTGCTGGCGCTGATGGGGCTCAGCCTGTGGCTGCCCATCTGGGGTCTGGCACTGGTGCTACGGAGCACGGTGTCGTTGGCGCGGGCGCTGGAAGCGGCAGTGATCGCTGCGTTGCTGCTGGTGGGCGTGCAGTTCCTGCTCGGAGACCCCGCCGTCTATTGGCAGGACTTCCTGCAGGAGTTGACCGCGCCGCTGATCGAGTCGCAGGTGATGACGGAGGCGGACCGGCAGCAGGCGATTGCTGCGATTGCACCGTGGATTCCCGGCGTAATCGGTGCCTCCTGGGTGTTGCAGCTGGTGGTGTCACTGCTGCTGGCGCGGGGGTGGCAGGCAATGCTCTACAACCCCGGCGGTTTTGCCACCGAATTTCAGGGCCTGCGGCTGGGCCGGGTGATGTTGTTGGCAATGCCGGTGCTGCTGCTGTTCGGGGCGCTGGGGACACAGGCGAACATCTTCGCCCAGTTTGCCTTGGTCGTAGCCATGGCGTTCGTGGTGCAGGGTGCAGGTCTGATCCATGCCCTGTTGGCGGGCCGCAAGATGGCCTTCCCGATGTTGCTGGTGTTTTATTTGTTGCTGGTCGTGACCTTGCCGACCAGCCTGGCGGGACTCGCCGGGCTGGGTTACGCGGACGGCTGGCTTGATTTCCGGGCCAAGGCCCGGGCTCGTCCGAAACAGGATGGCGACGAACGCTGACCCTGCAAAGACGTGCCGTTTTAACTATCGAGGTAAAGAACGATGGAAGTGATACTGCTGGACAAGGTGGAAAACCTGGGCGGTCTGGGCGACAAGGTGGACGTGAAGCCCGGCTATGGCCGTAACTATCTGATCCCGACCGGCCGTGCAGTACCGGCTACCGGTGAGAACCTGAAGGCCTTCGAGGAGCGTCGTGCCGAGCTGGAGAAGCAGGCCGCCGAGAAGCTGGCCGCTGCCGAGGCCCGCAAGACCCGGATCGATGCCCTCGAAGTCGTCACCATCACCCACAAGGCCGGTGAAGAGGGCAAGCTGTTCGGTTCCGTCGGTACCAGCGACATTGCCGATGCCGTCACCGCCGGTGGTGTCGAGGTGAGCAAGAGCGAGGTACGCCTGCCCGAGGGGCCGTTCCGTGTCGCCGGCGAATACGAGGTGGTGCTGCACCTGCACAGCGACGTCGATGCGCCGATCAAGGTGATCATCGTCGGCGAGGAGTAATACCCGTCATCCTGACGATCCGGACCGACCGGTCGGCCTTGCCGGCCGGTCGGTTCTGTCTGTCTGCGGCCCGGCCTGCACCCGCCGCTCTTTCAATCTCCCGTTGAAGCCGGTATAAAACGGCCCATGTTCAGCGGTCGTATCCACCCTGCGCACCCGTACGCGGGCATGCACCACCATCGACAGCGTCTGCCGTTGATCTGGGCGATGGTATTGCTGCTGCTGTCACAGACCCTGATCCCCATTCAGAGCCACACCCGCTGGTCGATCAACGAGACCGGCCAGGTGATCGAGATCTGTACGCTGCATGCCGGCGGGGCCCTTGCCGACCAGGATGGTGAGGGTGCCGACACCCAGGCAAGCGACCGCACCGCCGCCATGACCTTCTCGTTGCTGATGGCCGCAGCCACCAGTGGCGGGGCCGATCTGCAACTGGCCTGGCTGGCGCTCCTCCCCAGGCCCATTCCTCCCGCCGTCATCGGCACCCCCTCCCGGCGCACCCCGCGCTTCGCCCCTATCCGGGCACCCCCTGTCCTCGGCTGATCCCGTCTTAAAAAAACCAGCGAACCGCGCGCCTGGCAGGTGCCGTTACACCTGCGCGTGCCTGCGTCGCGGCTGCTCGATCAGATCACGAATGAAACAGGGGAAGACCCACCATGCCTATCCACCCGAATGCCGGCCTGTCTGCGCTGGCACTGGCTGTCCTGACACTGATGAATCCGGACAGCATGGCCGCCGAGGCGGTCGTCAAGCTCGATGAGTTGACGGTCGAGGCCGATCAGCAACACGCCGAGAGCACCCACTACACCAGCCCCAGCGTACGCATCACCGCGGAACAGGCCGAGGCGATCAACACCGTCACCGCTGAAGACATCATCAGGTACGAGCCGAACCTGGTGGTGCGCCGCCGCTACGTCGGCGACAGCAACGGGGTGGTGGGTATCCGTGGAACGAACATGTTCCAGACGGCGCGTACCCTGGTCTATGCCGACGGCCTGCCGTTGTATTCACTGCTGGAGACCCGCTGGAACGGTGCCCCGCGCTGGTCGTTGGTGGCGGCCGACGAGATCGAGTCGGTGGAGGTGATCTACGGTCCCTTCTCCGCCGAATACAGCGGTAATGCCATGGGTGGCGTGATCAACATCGACACCCGGTTGCCCAGCACGCGCGAGTTCCATGTCGAGGCCGGTGCCTTTGCACAGGATTTTCAGTATCTCGGTGCGGACGACACCTATGTCGGCAACCGCGAGTTCATCTCCTACGGCGACCGTTATGACGATCTGAGTCTCTACCTGTTCCACAACCGGGTGGACAACGAGAGCCAAC
>JANTHH010000034.1 GCA_024762485.1 Chromatiales bacterium | reverse complement strand
GAATAACCGGTGCCGAAGTCGTCGACGGCAATGCGGATGCCCGCCTGGGAGAGCTCCTTCAATTGCCGGGTGGCCTGCTCCATGTCCTGCATGAGGATGTTCTCGGTGATCTCCAGCTCGAGTCGTGAGCCGCTGATCCGGTACTCGTCGAGTATGTCCAGCACCCTTTTCACGAAGTCAGGCTGCACCAGCTGGCGTGCCGAGATGTTGACCGACAGGGTCAGCTCGTCGTGCTGCCCGTGGTTGAACTGCTCATGCAGCAGGCGGCAGGATTCCCGCAGTACCCACTCACCCAGTTCGACGATCAGGCCCGACTCCTCGGCGCAGCCGATGAAATCATTGGGCATCACCAGCCCGCGCTCCGGATGATGCCAGCGCACCAGCGCCTCGGCGCCGAGCAGGCGGCCGCTCGCGGTGTCCTGCTGGGGCTGCAGCATCACCTCGAACTGCTCGTCGATCAGTGCCTTGCGCAGGTCGTTCTCCACGGCGGGGTGGACCGGATTGCTGGCATCCATCGCGGGTTCGTAGAGTGCATAACCGCGCTTGCCGCGATTCTTGATGTGATACATCGCGGTATCGGCGTTGTGGATCAGCGTACTGATGTTGTCGCCGTGCTCCGGATAGATCGCGATGCCGATGCTGAAGCTGACAAGGATCTCGTGACCCTCGATGACGATGGGAGTCTTGAAGTGTTCGATGATCTTGTCGGCGATGTGCAGGGCGTCATCGGGCTGGTGAATCTGTGGCAGCAGCAGATTGAATTCGTCCCCGCCGATGCGCGCCAGCGTGTCGCTGTCGCGCACATAGCCGCGCATGATCCTCGCCACCGCCTGCAGCAGCGCGTCACCCACCAGATGACCGTAGGAGTCGTTGATGGCCTTGAAGCGGTCCATGTCGAGGAACATCAGCGCGAAGTGGCTCTTGTTGCGCCGCGCCTGCGAGATCGCCTGCTGCAGGCGGTCCTGGAACAGGGCGCGGTTGGGCAGGCCGGTGAGCAGGTCGTGGTACAGCTGGTAGTTGATCAGCGCCTCCGAGCGCTTGCGCTCGCTGATGTCGCGGGCGACGCCATAGGTGCCGATGAAGGACGGCGCCTGGTCCTCGCCGTGCTCGGCGTAGATGCCCATGGCATTGAGCTCGACCGGGATCGAGCGCTGTGTCCGGCTGCTGCCCTGGTCGTCCTTGTGTAACAGCCGCAGTTCCACATTCTGGCTGGCCCGCTTGCCGGTACGGCGTTCGTTGAAGGCATAGCGGGCACGCTCGTGGTCCTCCTCGTGCACCAGTTCGGTGAAGTGGTGGCCGATCACCTCTTCCTGGGTGTAGCCGAGCAGTGAGGTGATACGTTCGTTGACGAAGGTGAAGCAGCCATCCTCGTCCAGCATGTAGATGATGTCGGGCGAGTTGTTGACGATGAAACGGTGCCGCTGTTCCGAGATCCCCAGCTGGGTATGCATCTGCTCCATGGCCTGTTCCAGGCGACGCTGGTGCAGTGCGTTCTGCACCGAGCGGATGAGGTCGTCCGGCAGGTAGGGTTTGCGCAGGAAGTCGGAGGCGCCGTTGCGCAGTGCGCGCGCGGCGTTGTCGAAGGTGGTCTCGCCGCTGACGATGATGACGGAAACCTGGGGGTACCTGCGTGCCAGCTGCTTCAGCAGGTCCATGCCGCTCATGCCGGGCATGTTGATGTCCAGCAGCATCAGGTCGACAGGATTCTGCTCGAGTGTCTTCAGGGCCTGCTCTGCGCTGGCGGCGAGCTGGCATTTGTAGCCATAGGCATCGAGCAGGTCACGCACGCTGTCGCGCATGCGCGCCTCGTCGTCCACCACCAGGATCCGCGGTTGGGCAGCCACGCGCCGGCCATTGCCCTGCTCGTTGCCGACATCGTATTTGACGCCGAGCCAGGGGCCGGTGTCGTCTTTCATGTTGAGGTTCGCCGGCTTCTCAGCCATTGGCCCGGTCTCTGGGCAGAAGGATCTCGAATCGTGTGCCACTCTCTTCCGTCGAGTGGACGATGATGCTTCCCTTCAGCTCAGATACCAGGTTTTTCACGATTACCAGCCCCAGCCCGGAATGGGGTGGGCCCTTGCGACTGACCACGGGGGTGAAGATGTGGTCGAGCACATCGGGCGGGATACCGGGGCCATTGTCGGCGACGACGATCTGTATGTACTGCCTGCCATCGAGATTGACCGAATCATTAGTCTCAATGTGGATATTACCACCAGAATCTAATGCCTCAACCGCATTCTTCAACAGATTGCTGAGTATCTGCTTGAGTTGGTTGCGGTTGCTGCGCAGCCGCGGGATGCGGTCATCGAGCTGCAGTTCGCAGGTGATCCCGTGGGTGGCGAACAGCGACATGCGGAAGAGGGTGGCGATCTCCTCGATCAGGGTGTTCAGCTCGACTGCGTTTTCTTCCTCTTCGGCCGTGCTGCCGATATCGCGCATGCGCAGCAGGATGCCGGCGACGCGGTCGATCTCCTGCTTGATGAGGGTGATCTGTTCCTGGGCCTGGTGATCGTCGGCGAGCTTCATGCCGAGAATTTGCAGATAATTCTTCACCACCCCGAGCGGGTTGTTGGCCTCGTGGGCCAGTTTGCGGGTCTGGGCGTGGAAGTTGCTCGCCTGGATCTCCAGCAATGAGGCCCGTTCCTGGCGACGGTAGTTGTCTGCCTGCAACTGCTCGACGGCGGCACTGAGGAATTGTTCGAGGAGACCCCGTTGCAGCAGCAGCTGTTCGAGTTGATCCCGCTCCAGGCCTGCGACGAGCACGCCGAGGCGCTGGCCCTGGGGTGTTACCAGCGGCAGGGCCAGCAGCTCGGGCAGGCCGAGCAGGCGCTGCAGCTGGGCATTGACCACCGAGGCGAAAGACGGCAGCCCCGGGTCGATGGACGACAGCGGCTTGCCGCGCAGGCAGGCCTCGGCCGGCAGGCTGCGGTCCGCCGCCAGCGGCAGGCGCAGCTGCCGCAGCCGCTGCGGGTCGATGTTGGACTCGCTGTGGCTGCCCCGCAGGACGTTTTCCTGCGGGTCGTAGATCAGTGCGGCGACCACCGGCACGCCGAAGAGTATGTCGAAGTCGCGGAGGATGACCTGCCAGGGGGTGCCGTTCATGCCGTGGATAAGGGTGCCGGCCAGTGCGGCATCGCGTACCTGGCGGCCGAGTGCCATGCGCGCCTGTTCGTCATCCACCGCCGGGCTGCGGTCGTCCTGTTCGAATCCGTAGCTGACGAGGGTCGCCTGCAACTCCTGCAGGGCCTGCGACTTGAGCTCCTCCAGCACATCACCGCCGAGACCGAACAGGCGGTCCGCCTCGTCGAGCAGTTGCTGGTCGCTGACCCCGCCCTCGATCAACTTGTGGGAGAGGTTGATCAGCCGCACCAGCGGCGGGCTGTCGAACACGGCATCGGCCGATTCGCGCTGGAACAGCACGGCATCGCTGAGGAAGGATTCCGGTATCCACTGCTGCAACAGGTAGGCGGCCATCTCGGTGCTGGTGGCGCCGAAGTCGTCCTTTTCGCGCCGGGCCTGCTCCTGCTGGTCTTCGAGTTCCACGATGGGGTCGTAGCGGTCCTTGAATTCCTGCAGATAGACCAGCTGCCCGAGGTTATGCAACAGGCCGGCGAGGTAGGCCTCGTCGGGGTCCGGGTAATCGGTCAGCCGGGCCAGCCTGCGGGCGGAATAGGCACAGGCCAGCGAGCGCTGCCAGACGGTGCCGATATGGCTGCCCGCATCATCCCTGAACTGGGAAAAGAACTGCTGTACCGCGGCGGTGATGGCGATGGTCTTGATGGCATCGAGGCCGAGCGCAACCAGCAGCGTCTTGAAATCACGCTGTTCGTTCCACTGCGCGTAGGCGGCGGAATTGCCGATGGCGACGATGCGGGTGGTCAGCGCGGCATCCTGCTGGATGATGTCAGCGATATCGTCGAAGCTGATCTCGGGCTGGTGGCAGGCCTCGATGAGTCTCAACAGGACACCCGGAACCGATGGCAGTTTATTTATTCTTATCTCAGCTGCATTCATGGGGGATAGCCGATCCATGGTTTGGCCATGGTAGCGGAATTAGGGGTATGCTCAAGGCGAATGAGGGTTTATCCCAAGAATGTGCGAGGTTACTTCCCAGGCCGTGAATACACCGCAAGCATCATCGGCTGATGTCCAGGCGGCATCAGAGCACCCGGAGGTAACCCCGAAGGGAGGCAGGCGGGCGCACGTGGTGGCGGTATGCAGCGGCAAGGGCGGCGTGGGCAAGACCACCCTCGCCACCAATCTCAGCTTTGCCCTGGCCCGCAACGACAGGCGGGTGTGCATCTTCGATGCGGACGTCAGCCTGGCGAACGTCAACATCCTGCTCGGCCTGACGCCGCGGCGCACACTGGTGGACTATGTCGGCGGCGACAGCGATATCGACGAGGTGCTGCTCGACGCGCCGGAAGGCGTGAAGATCATTCCCGGTGGCGGGCGGGTGGAGGAGTTCGTCCATCTCGATGAACCGCAGCAACAGCGACTGCTGGCAGGCCTGCGACGGCTCGAGTCCGCCTTCGACTACCTGGTGGTGGATACCGCTGCAGGCGTCTCTGACAGCCAGTTGCAGCTGATCCAGGCCGCGCCCTTCGTGGTGGTCACTGTCACCGAGGAGCCGACCTCGCTCACCGACGCCTTTTCGCTGCTGAAGATCCTCAAGCGCCGGGGCCTTGCGCGGCCGGTGCTGGTGGTGGTGAACATGGCCACCAACTCGGGGACCGCGCAGGCGACCTTTCGTCGTTTCAAGGACGCCGCCTTCCTCTACATGAAGCTGACAGTGCATTACCTCGGTTATGTGGTCAGGGATCGCGCCGTTGCCGATTCCGTGCGGCACCAGATGCCTTACGTGCTCTACAAGCCGACATCACTGGCCAGCCGCTGTATCGACGTGATCGCCCAGCGCCTGCGCCGGCTCACCGAGGGCGCCCGCTCGTCGCAGGGCGGTATCAGCGACTTCTTCGATGCATTGAAGCTGAACGAGGACGCCGGCGAGTTGCATTGCACCCGCTCGGAGATTCTGCAGCAGCTCGATGGTCATCTGGCACAAATGGATCGAGAGCAGGCCGAGGCCTTTCTGCAGGAGATACTCACCCACTGGTCGGGGACCACCGGCGAGGTGGTGGCGGTCAATCTCGGTGGCATCGGGCAGGGCCTGATCCTGCCCTTCGACCAGGCCCACACGGATGTCGAGGAGGATGAGCGTCAGGGGCTGGCCGCCGCCATGCGCATGGCGGCCAGATCGGCAGACTGAGGCGCCTGCCATGACCCCGCCATGCAGCGGGATGGAATAATCCCCCTCCTTTCCATGTCATATCCAGGCAGATCCGACCATGCCCGCCGCAGCAGAGCGGACATCCGAAACCAGGAGACAGGCTTGCGACAATCTATTTTCATACTTAGCCGCCTCGTATTGGCTGGCCTCGCACTAGGCGCGCCGATGATCGGGCTCGCCGCGGAACCCATCATCGAAGACCGGGGGCATGTCTATCGCTGGAACCATTTCACCGACGACCTGTATGAACTGCACAAGGCGCAGTTGGCCGAGCACAATGTCCGCACCGAGGCGGAGGTCGGCGGTTATGCCGGGCGCGGCGATTTCTACAAAGAGGAGCGGTTCTACGATCTCGACAACGGCCGCTTGCTGAGCATGATCCAGTGGGAACTGACGCAGCCGGAGAAGATCCACAGTATCGAGGTCTACCGCTACGATGACCAGGGGCGGCTCAGTCGCGACTACTCGTCGACCTACCTGCCGGATTATCGCAACGCACCGACGCAGACGCTCATCTTCGTTCACCGTTACAATGACGATCTGCATGCCTATCGCTCGTTCGATGCCTCCGGTGAGTTGCTGTCGGAGCGTTGCGAGGGCGAGTACGGCGACGAACCGGTGTTCATCAACCTCGATATCGACGAGCTGGATGCAGCCATGATCGAACGTTTCCAACGCCAATCCGGCCCGCTCACCGAGCCGGTGTATCTGCGCTGCTTCCAGGATATGCCGGAGACCGCCGAGGCCTTCCTGCCACCGAACTGAGCCGCCATATCACGCCCGGGCCGTTTGGGATGGAATAGATCGGCACCACCCGGCATCAACACATCATCACCGGTCACTTGGGACAACCCCTCATGAAGCCAAGTTGCAAACGTCTTCACCTTTGGCTGCTGGCCCTGTCCATTGCGCTGTCGCCTGCCCTCCATGCGGACAGTACCGGGCTGCGCGACCTCGCCGGCGGCCGGCTCGATCCGGCCACCCTGCCGGGACAGGGGGAATGGCTGGTGATGATGTTCTGGTCCGCCTCCTGCGGGGTATGTCAGCAGGAGGCCCCCTCCCTGGAGGATTTTCAGCAGGTGAACCGTGCCGGACAAGTGCGCGTGGTGGGGATCTCGGTCGATGGCCGGGAGGGGGGCGACGTGGCCGATGGTTTCGTGCGCGAGCATGGATTGAGTTTCACCAACCTGCTGGCCGAGGGCGAGGAGGCCGCGCTGCTGTTCCATGATGCCACGGGCGATTACCTGATCGGGACGCCGGCATTCGTCGTCTACGACCCCGCGGGTACGCTGCGTGCCTATCGCCAGGGAACGATGAACTTTTTAGCCCTGCAGCGACTGGTTGATACCCCGGTCCGCATTGCAGAGGAGAACGGCCGATGATGACAAGGGAATGGCGTCTGCCAGCCTGGAAGGGCAGTGGCTGGTTGTTGCTGGCATTGGGCCTGAGCGCCTGCGGAGTTGCTGCTGCGGCCGACCCTGTCGAGGTGACCGTCGACCGCAAGACCTATCTCACCCAGGGCAGTTTCCAGGACGTGCGCGACAACGTGGAGCTTGCGATCACGGGTCGCGGCATTGTCATCAACAACGTGGCGCACATTGGCAACATGCTCGCGCGGACGGCGGCGGATGTGGGTGCCGACATTACCGTTTACCAGGACGCGGAGGCCCTGGAGTTCTGCAGCGCCACGTTGTCACGCAAGATGATGGAGGCCGATCGGCACAACATCGTCTTCTGCCCCTACATCATTGCCGTTTACACCCTGCCGGACGACCCGCAGCAGGTCTACATCTCCTACCGGCGTCCGCCGATCATCGGCAGTGCGGCTTCGCAGGCGGCACTGCGCGAGGTCGAGGACCTGCTCGACAGCATTATCGATGAAAGCCTTTTCTGACGTCCGCCAGCGGCTGTTCGTTCTGCTGCTCGGCCTGCTCTGCTTCCAATCGCTGGGGGCGACAGAGCCGGGGCTCGATGCCCGGCAACGCGAGGCCGGGCATCGGCAGACCGGGGTCGAGCGTCTCTGGCAGCTGGCCGGCGATCCGGCGTGGCAGGTCCGCGAGGCACTGGCGCGCAACCGCCGGGCGCCGGCCGAGTTGCTGGACCGGCTCGCGTCCGATCCGGTGGCCGCGGTGCGCATCGCCGTGACCACCAACCTCAGCACCCCGGAACAGACCTATTTCCGCCTCGCCCGGGACCCGGATGAATCGGTGCGCAGCGTCGTCGCCCGCTACGAATACACACCCGAGCAGGTGATGTTGCTGATGACCGGGGACCCATCAGCCGAGATCCGGCTGGAATTGGCCCGCACCCCGAATCGCCATGTCTCGGTACTCCGTGTACTGGCGCGCGATACGGACCCGCAGATCCGCCTGCTGGCGCAGCGACTGCTGCAGCAGCTCGATCCGGCATCCTGACGGCTGTGCTCCCGGCGCCAGCTTCCTCGGCCTGCAAACGTTTTCCGGCGACGGAATAAAATCCCGCCACCCCGCATCTACTCTGTGTCGGGGCTGCACCGGGCCGGGTTCGGACGGTTGCATACCCGTGGGATAAAAAACTACCGAACTGGAGGAAAACTCATGATGAAATTTACCAAGGCAGTGGCCTTTGCCCTTATTGCCATGCTGGGCTTGGGCGTCACTGCAGCACAGGCAGGTACCGCGAAGAACGGCTATGACAAGCAGAAGGCGGTCTATCACGTCAATAACGTCCACAGTGCCACCGGTGCGCTGCGCAATATCAAGAACCACCTCAATGCGGTGGGCGACGAGAACATCGAGATCATCGTGGTCACCCACAGCTCGGGTGCCTTCGCCATGGTCGACGGCGCCATGGGCAAGAAGAACCCCAAGACCGGCAAGGTCTATGATTTCCGTGACCAGATTGCCAGCCTGGCCAACCGCGGTGTGAAGTTCGATATCTGCGCCAATACCATCCGCGGCAAGAAGATCGACAAGAGCAAGATCAACGAGAATGCCGAGGTCGTGCCCTCCGGTGTGGCCGAAGTGGTGGCCCTGCAGCAGAAGGGTTATTACTACGTGAAGCCCTGATATCAGGCGCAAGGCAAAAAGAAAGCGGGCGTAATGCCCGCTTTTTTTGTGCCTGCCCTTTCGGGCAGGCTGCTCAGCCGGTCACTCAGGCGATGGTCGCCGTCGCAGACTCGGATGCGCCTGTATTGTCCGTCCAGGTCAGCTGCACGGTATCGCCAGCCTTGGTATCGCTGATATCGAAGGACAGGAAAGGGTTTTTCGAGACCACCGGGCCCCACAGGCAGGTCAGTACCTTGTTGCCGTTGAGCTGCACATCGACCTCCTGGATAAAGTGTGCGGGGATGGTCTTGCCGGTCTTCTTGTCCTTGCGCAGGCCGGTCTCCATGGGATGGAACATCAGTGCCTTTACCACGGTGATGCCACCGTCCTTGATGAAGGCGCGAACTTTCATTTTTCTAGCCATTGTCTGTTTCCTCCGTCGCTCGACCGATCAGCCGCCGCAGCCGCCAAGGGTGACCTTGACGCGGCCTTTGGCGCTGTAGAGTTTGTCTCCCGCCTTGACCACGGCGATGACGTCAGAGGTCTTGCGCATCTTGATGCGGCAGGTGATGAAACTGGAGCACTGCTTCGACAGCTCGTAGCTGGCGGCCAGCTTGCTGCCGTTTTCCGGCACCAGGATGGAGATGCTCTGTGCGCCGGGAAGTTTCTGCCTGACGGTGATCGAGACCACGGCGCCGTTCTCGGCGATGTCCGGGGTCTTCACGGTGACCTTGTCGCTGGGTTCAAGTGCGGTACTGCCGTAGACCGCCTTGATGGCGTCGTCGACCTTGGTCGCCTCGAAGGCCTGCTTCGGCCAAGCGGCGAGCACCATACGGGGTGTCAGCAGGCCGGCGGCGACGGCCATGCCGGCTGCCGCCGAGGCCATGCCGGCGCGCAGGAAGATGCGTCGGTTGTTGTCCATTCATTTCCTCCAGATGGGTTCTTTGTTCTAGCCGTTGTAGTGATGGTTCGACTGTGTGGATGCCATGCGAGGTGCTTTTATTCCACGCCCATTGCCGGGTTGAAGGGTTTGTGTGGCTCAGAATACGTAGCCCTTGGGTACCACCACCACACCGTCGGGCGAGATGCTGAAGCGTGTGGCGTCCTGCACCGGGTCGATGCCGATTTGCTCGCCAGCCGGGATGGACACGTCCTTGTCGACGATACAGCGGCGCAGGCGCGCGCCGGCGCCGACATCGACCCCTTCGAACAGGATGCTGTCCTCGATGATGGCCTCGTCGCCGATATGCACCCGCGGGAACAGGATGGAATGGTCGACCCCGCCGCCGCTGATCACCACCCCGCCGGCGAGGATGGAATTGACGAACACACCCTCGTTACCCGACTCGCCGGGCACCGTGCGTGCCGGCGGATGCTGGGCCTGGTAGGTGCGGATGACCCAGTCATCCTGGTAGAGATTGAGCGGCGGCACCGGCTCCAGCAGGGCCATGTTGGCCTCGTAGTAGGCATCGATGGTGCCCACGTCGCGCCAGTAGCGATCCTGGCTGACGCGGCCGCCTTCGCCGCCGAAGCGGTAGGCATAGACGCCGGGGGAGTCGATCAGTTGCGGCAGGATGTCGTTACCGAAGTCATGGCTGGAGTCGGGCTGTTCCGCATCCGCGCTGAGTGCCTCGATCAGGCAATCGCGGTCGAACACGTAGATACCCATGGAGACGAGTGCCTTGTCCGGTTCCCCGGGGATCGGTGTGGGCTGCGCCGGTTTCTCCTCGAAGGCGACGATGCGGTTCTGTTCGTTGACGCCGAGCACGCCGAAGGCGCTGGCCTCCTCCAGGTCCACCTCCATACAGGCGACGGTGACCGGGGCATCGTGGCTGCGGTGGAAGCGGATCACCTCGGCATAGTCCATGCGATAGATATGGTCGCCGGAGAGGATGATCACCTCCTCCGCCTCGTTGCGTTCGAGCAGGTAATGATTCTGGTGGATGGCGTCGGCCGTTCCCTCGTACCAGCCGCCGCCGCGACGCATCTGGGGTGGTACCGGGGTGATGAACTCGCCCAGTTCCGGGTTGAAGATGGACCAGCCGTCGCGCAGGTGTTTCTGCAGCGAGTGTGATTTGTACTGGGTGATCACCAGGGCGCGGCGGATGCCCGAGTGCAGACAGTTGGCCAGGGTGAAATCGATGATGCGGTATTTGCCACCAAAGGGCACTGCCGGCTTTGCGCGGTCGGTGGTCAGGGGCTGCAGGCGGCTGCCATGGCCGCCGGCGAGGATGATGGCAAGGGTGTTGTGAAGGTCGGGCACGGGGGTCTCCGGCAGCAGGTCGAGAGGATGGTTGTATCAACCCTTGCAACCACCGTGCCGGGGCCGGGGCGCACCAGAACGGCCCTGCTGCCGCCCGACGGGTGAACGACGCGACAAGGCGCGCACCACAATGGTGCGTCAGGTGGGCATCAGAGGGGCTTGATGAAAACCTTGGAGCCGCGCTGCCAGTTGTAGAGATCGCGGCGTTGATTGGGCAGCGCCTTGAGGTCTGCCGGTTCGAATCCACGCTCGCGGAACCAGTGTGCGGTGCGGGTGGTGAGCACGAACAGCCGCGAGAGCCCCTGCTGGCGTGCCTGTTGCTCGAGATGTTCGAGCAGGGCATCGCCGTGACCCTGGCCGCGGTAATCGGGCGACACGGCGAGACAGGCGAGCTCGGCCATGCCCGCGTCCGGGAAGGGATAGAGCGCGGCGCAGGCAATGACGGCACCGTCGCGTTCCACCAGGGTGAAGCGGTCAATCTCGTTCTCCAGCAGTTCGCGCGGCCGCTGCACCAGCACCCCGGCCTGCTCCAGCGGGGCGATCAGCTCGAGGATGCCACCCACATCGTCGATGCCCGCGGTGCGAATGCGCTGATAGGGGCCGGCGGTGACCAGGGTGCCGACGCCGTCACGGGTGAACAGCTCGCTCAGCAGCACGCCGTCCTGGTGACGGTCGAGCAGGTGCACCCGCTTGACCCCGCCACGGCAGGCAGCGGCGGCATCGCGCAGCAGCCGGGCCTGCTGCTCGGGCAGCTTCCTGCGCCGTGCCAGCATCTCGTCCACCTCGCCGGGACTCATGTTGTCGATCAGACGTCCACGGCTGTCTGTCACCCGCTGCTCGGCGAGGAAGATCAGCTTGTCTGCGCCGATGGCCATGGCCACGGCCTGCGCCACATCGGCGGCGTTGAGGTTGAATACCTCGCCGGTGGGCGAGTAGCCGAGCGGCGGTATCAGGGCAATGGCGCCGGCGTCCAGGCGCTGGGCGATGCCCTCGCTGTCGATCCGCCGCACCTCGCCGGTGTGGTGGTAGTCGATCCCGTCGATGACGCCCAGCGGTCGGGCGGTGACGAAGTTGCCCGAGGCGACCCGGATGCAGGCGCCGGCCATGGGCGAGTTGCTCAGACCCTGGGAAAACAGGGCCTCGATCTGCACCCGTACCGCGCCGGCGGCCTCCATGACACAGGCCAGGGCGTCGTCATCGGTGATGCGCAGGCCGTTGACCACTGCCATGTCGGCGTTGCGCAGCTTCAGGCGCTCCTCGATCTGCGGACGCGCGCCATGCACCAGCACCAGACGGATGCCCAGTCCATGCAGCAGTGCGATGTCGTGCACCAGGTTGGGGAAGTCGGCGGACTCCACCGCCTCGCCACCCAGGGCAAGTACAAAGGTACGACCCCGGTGGGCATGGATGTAGGGGGAGGAGGCGCGGAACCAGTCCACAAAGCCCGGTTTGTCGACCTTGTTTTTCATGGGGTGGAAAAAGGCTTGTTTGTCAGTTGCTTGAATCGTATCAGCATAGACCGCCCAGAAGTAGCAGGGTCGCCCTCGACACGGGAAATCGCCGGGAACGAGGTTTCATGCCAACGTCTCGGGATTGCACAGGCTGTCATCTCGAGCGCAGGGAGAGATCTTCCCCGCCACGCTCACAGGCAAGGGTGGCTGGTCAGGTGCTGCAGCAGCCTTTCGGTCGGGAAGATTTCTCCTCGCGCCGCTCGTCGAAATGACAAGGGGGAGGGTTTGTCGGTTGAGGTGGCTACCGTGTGAAGCGACTACACCAGCTTGTCATCTCGACCACAGGGAGAGATCTTCCCCGCCACGCTCACAGGCAAGGGCGGCTGGTCAGCAAATGCAGCCGTTTCATGGTCGGGGAGATTTTTCCTCGCCCGGCTCATCGAAATGACAAGGGGGAGGGTTTGTCGGTCGAGGTGGCTACCGTGTGAAGCGCTCATACCAGCTTGTCATCTCGACCATAGGGAGAGAACTTTTCCACCCACTCACAGGCAAAAGCGTGCGATCAACTGGCGCAGCAGCCTCAGGGTCGGGTTTAGCCGGTCCAGCGAGAGGTACTCGTCGGGCTGGTGGGCCTGGTCGATGTCGCCAGGACCGAGGATCACCGTCTCCATGCCCAGCCGGTTCAGGTAGGGACCCTCGGTGCCGAATGCGACCGCCTCGGCGGCATGGCCGGTGAGCTGCTCGCTGCTGCGGACGATCTCGGCGCTGGCCGGGGTCGCCATGGCGGGGATGCCCTCGAACAGCGGCTCACGCTCGATGGTCAGCCCGCTGTCGGCGAGCAGCCCGGCCAGGCGGCGGTCGAGTTCCCCGCGCAAGGCGTCCAGTTCCATGCCGGGCAGGGGACGGATGTCGATGTGCAGCTCACACTGTCCGCAGATGCGGTTGGGATTGTCGCCGCCGTGGATGTGGCCGAGGTTGAGGGTGGGCACCTCCACCGCGAACAGCGGGTTGCGATAGCGCTGTGCCAGCTCGTCGCGCCAGGCGAGCAGGTCGGCCATCACCCGCTGCATGCCCTCCATGGCATTGATGCCCAGTGCCGGGTCGCTGGAGTGGCCGGAGCGACCGGTGAGCCGGATCGCCTCCATGGCGATGCCCTTGTGCAGGCGGATGGGCCTGAGGCCGGTGGGCTCGCCGATCACCGCGTGGCGGCCGAGCCGGCGATGGGTGTCGATCAGCGACTGGGCGCCGCACATGTTCGATTCCTCGTCGGCGGTGGCAAGCAGGATCAGCGGATGGCGGAGCTGCTTCAGGTCGATGTCACGCAGCGCCTCCAGTACCAGTGCGAAGAAGCCCTTCATGTCCGAGGTGCCGAGGCCGTAGAGGCGGCCGTCGCGCTCGCTCAGCCGGAATGGATCCGAGGACCAGAGATGCTCGTCACAGGGCACGGTGTCGGTGTGGCCGGACAGCACCAGCCCGTCTGGCCCGCTGCCGGCGCTGGCCACCAGGTTGAACTTGCCGGGGTTGCCGGCGATGGGCAGCTTCTCCACCCGCAGGCCGGCATCCACGCACCAGTCGGCGAGCAGGTCGACCACCGCCTCGTTGCTCTGGTCCCAGGTCGGGCTGACGCTGCTCACCGAAGGGGTGGCGATCAGCCCGGACATCATCCTGATCAGGTCGGGTGGCCGGCCCATCAGATGCAGCTGTCGTCGCCCTCGGCGAGGCGGTCGATCCAGTCCTCCAGGCGGCGGGTCTCGCGGTTGAGGAACTGGGTGTTGTGATAGACCTGGGTCAGGGTGGTGATGCCCTGACCGAAGGCGAGCAGGCGCTGCGCCAGTTCGCGGGCCCGCCCGGCATAGCCGAGTTCGGAGAACTGGTCGGCCAGCCAGCCCTCGAACACCTCGAACATCACCCGCGCCTCGTCCTGCAGTTCGGGCTGCTCCTTGCCCAGTTCCACGTTGAGACTGCCCATGGGGCAGCCGTAGTGGGCCAGTGCATCGGCGCTGCCGGGCAGAATCTCCAGGAAGCGCTTGAGCCGTTCCACGGGTGTGCGGTAGGTCCCGGACCAGGTGCGCAGCATGGTCTCGATGCGTTCCAGGCGGAAGGCGATGCTGGCGCGCAGGATGTCGTCCTTGGTCTTGAAGTAGTAATAGATGTTGCCGCGTGGCACGCCGGCGGCCGCCACCACGTCGCTGAACGAGGTGCGGTTATAGCCCTTGTGATAGAAGAGCTGGTTGGCCGCCTCGACGATCTTCTGACGGGTGCGTTCGCTTTTTCTCGCCATGGTTTCTGCCACACGGGTTTGTGAGCAAAATATAGGACATTTGTCCGACACTCGCCAGCGCACACAGTGTGCGCCGGCGCACACACCACCTGAGCAGCCGGTCACAGCCCGGTGCGGTGGCGGTGTCAGGTGGCCGAAAAGCATGACCCTGTTGGCAATCCGTTGGGCCGTGGGCCGCTATAACTCTACCCAACACGACGCCGTATGGAAGGTCACAGGCCATGAAGACACGCAAGCAACGCACCCCCCGCAAGTCACGCCAGCTGGACATGCGGCTGGTACGAGACATGATCATGCTGATGCCGATCGCCGGCCTGCTGCTGGTCCATATCACCGGGATGACCTGGGTCGAGGCCGTGTGGCTGAGTCCGGTGGTGGTCGCGGGGGTGTTCATTGGACTGTTCATCACGGTGCAGTTGCTGCACATGGCATTCCGGCTCATCGATCATCTCACCGATCGCTTCCAGCTCCGCCGCTCGCCACTGGCCTGAGACAACGCCACCCATTGGCTTGGCGCATGGCCTGACTGGATCCGTCGGATCGAGTGAACGGTCGGGTGCCGATGGCGGGTGGTGCCAAAAGAAGGATTTCTCCTCGCGCTGCCCAAATTGACAGGTTATCGGGATGGCCTGACGAACCCTGCCGCCTTGTCATCTCGACCGCAGGGAGAGATCTTCCATCGGGGGCCATCCAGCCGGCCCTCATCCCCCTACCAAGCACGACCGATCAGCCGACTGCATTCTCCCCGCCTGCCCGTCCGGTCGTGCGCGCCAGCCAGTTGTCGAACTCGTTGCGAGGGATAGGGCGGCAGACCAGGTAGCCCTGGGCATTGTCGCAGCCCAGTTGCGCGAGGATCTCCCACCCCGATTCCGTCTCCACGCCCTCGGCGGTGACATCGAGCCGCAGGTTGTGCGCCAGGTCGATGGTGGAACGGACGATCACCTCGTCGTTGGGGTCGTGTTCCATGTTCATCACGAAACTGCGGTCGATCTTCAGCTCGTCCACCGGCAGCTGCTTGAGATAGGCCAACGAGGAGAAACCGGTGCCGAAGTCGTCGATGGACAGGCGCACCCCCATGGCGTCGAGCCGGCCGAGGATCTCGATGGCGCTGGCCGGGTCGGCCATCATGGTGCCCTCGGTGATCTCCAGCACCAGGTACTCGGCAGGCAGCCGGTGACGCTGCAGCGTGGCGTCGATGATGTCCACCAGCTCGTGATCGCGGAAGCTGTGCACCGACAGGTTGGCGGCGATCGACAGCCGCCAGCCGCTGGCGTGCCACTGGCTGCAGGCGGCGATCGCCTCCTCCAGCACCCAGTGGGTGAGGGGGATGATCAGGCCGGTGTGTTCGGCCAGGTTGACGACCTCGTCCGGGCGGATGAAGCCATGCTGGGGGTGCTCCCAGCGCAGCAGGGCCTCCGCCCCGACCACCTCTTTCACGGCCATGTCCATCTGTGGCTGGTAGTAGAGCTGCAGGCCCTGCTGGGCGAGGGCGTCGCGCAGGTCGTTGATCAGGGTGAGGCGGCCGATGGTGAACTCGTCCTGGCTGGCGTCGTAGAAGCTGTGGCCGAAGCGGTTTTTCTTCGCCACGTACATGGCCACATCGGCCCGCTGGACCAGGGTCTGGGTGTCCTGCCCGTCCCGGGGATAGAGGCTGATGCCGAT
>JANTHH010000033.1 GCA_024762485.1 Chromatiales bacterium | reverse complement strand
CCAGAACTCACGTCGTGGCAGACCGAAACCGGCCGCCTCGCGGGAGGCCAGGCCCAGCCAGCTCATGAACGGCCACAAGCCGATGGCTGCGAACAGCATGGCGGACCGGTACATCAGGCGGTCCGGCCGGATGTCGAAGCCGTGCGAAAGCAAGGTATAGAGGGGGTAATGAAGAGCGGCTGCGAGCACCAGCATGCTGCCGAGATAGGCGACGAAGGCGAAAAATATACCCATAGGACGGAGGTTTCAGTGGAAAAGGAAGTCTGTTAGTTTCGTGCGCCAGCCACAGTCTTGGTATAATGCCCGTTTGCCGCGGTATTTTTTTGCGAAAGTGGCGGAATTGGTAGACGCGCTGGATTTAGGTTCCTGTGGGGTAACCCGTGAGAGTTCGAGTCTCTCCTTTCGCACCAGATCCCCGGGTCGGCCCCGTTGCCGGACCCGACTTTTTTAACACAAGCACCCAGGGCGGCATAGCTGCCGGAGAGAATTTCGATGCAAGTATCCGTTGAGGCTGGCGAAGGCCTGCAAAAACACGTCACCGTCAATGTGCCCGCCGAGCAGGTGGACCAGGCCGTTGACAAAAAGCTGCAATCCATCGCCCGCACCGTGCGGATGGACGGTTTTCGTCCCGGCAAGGTGCCTATGCGCGTCGTCAAGCAGCGTTTCGGGGACCAGGCCCGTCAGGAGGCCTATGGCGAGGTGATCCAGTCCACCTACTACGAGGCGATCAGCGAGCAGAAGCTGGTGCCCGCTGGCGAGCCCAGCATCAAGCTCAACGAGGAGGCCGGAGAAGGTGAGTTCTCCTATACCGCCACCGTCGAGGTGATGCCCGAAATCAAGCTCAACGACCTGGGCGAACTGGAGATCAAGCGCCCGGTGGCAGAGGTGACCGAGGAAGACGTCGACACCATGATCGAGCGTCTGCGCAAGCAACGCACCACCTGGAAGGAGGTCGACCGTCCCGCGCAGAAGGGTGACACGGTGCATATCGACTTCAAGGGCTTCATCGATGGCGAGGCCTTCGATGGCGGCAGCGCCGAGAACGTACCGCTGGAGCTCGGCTCCGGCTCGATGATCCCGGGATTCGAGGATGGCCTGATCGGTGCCAAGGCCGGTGACGAGGTGAAGCTGGAGGTCCGCTTCCCCGACGACTATCAGGCCGAACAGCTGGCGGGCAAGGATGCTGTGTTCGAGGTCAAGGTCAACAAAGTCTCCGAGCCGGAAATGCCCGAGATCGATGAGGATTTCGTCAAGGCTTTCGGTGTCGAGGACGGCACCGAGGCGAGCCTGCGTGCCGAGGTGCGCGGCAACATGGAGCGCGAGCTCAAGCAGAAGCTCAAGACTCTGACCAAGGAGAAGGTGATGGATGCGCTGCTGGCCGCCAATCCGGTAACCGTGCCCAAGGCAATGGTGCAGCGTGAGGCCGAGGTTATAAAGTCGCAGGCAATGAACGAGATGGCACAGGCCGGCCAGGCCAGTTCCATGGACCTGCCGGCCTCCGTCTTCGAGCCGCAGGCCGAACGCCGGGTGGCCCTGGGTCTGCTGATCAATGCGGTGGTGTCCGAGAACGGTATCGAGCTCGATCAGCAGCGGGTCAATGAGACCATTGCCGAATTTGCGCAGTCCTACGAGCAGCCACAGGAAGTGATCGATTTCTATAATGGCAACAAGGAGCAGCGGGCGATGGTCGAGAACCTGGTGCTGGAAGATCAGGTGGTCGATACCGTGCTGGACAAGGCGAAGGTCGAGGATGAGCCCGCAACCTTTGCCGGGGTGGTCGGAGCCGGTGGCTGAGGACGCTCGAACAAGCCGGGGCGATGCCGTTCCAGTAACCTCAAATAGAATTTAAGGAAGTCAATGACATGTCCGATACCTGGAGTATGAATCAGCTGGACCCGAAGAACCTCGGCCTGATCCCGATGGTGGTGGAGCAGACCGCTCGTGGCGAGCGTTCCTACGATATCTACTCGCGCCTGCTCAAGGAGCGGGTGATCTTCTGTGTCGGTCCGATCGAGGACCACATGGCAAATCTGATCGTGGCCCAGTTGCTGTTCCTGGAGTCAGAGAATCCGGATCAGGACGTGCACCTGTACATCAATTCGCCAGGCGGTTCAGTGACCTCAGGCATGGCAATCTACGACACCATGCAATTCATCCGCCCCAACGTCAGCACCATGTGCATTGGCCAGGCGGCCTCGATGGGTGCGCTCCTGCTGGCAGGTGGCGCGGCAGGAAAACGCTTCTGCCTGCCCCATTCGCGGATGATGATCCACCAGCCACTCGGCGGCTTTCAGGGGCAGGCGACGGACATCGAGATCCACGCCAAGGAGATCCTGCTTATCCGCGAAAAGCTCAACCGGATCCTGGCCAAACATACCGGGCAGCCGATCGAGACCATCGCCCGCGACACGGATCGAGACAACTTCATGAGCGGCGAAGAGTCTGTTGAGTATGGCCTGATTGACCAGGTTCTGGAGGAACGTCCGGGCGGGGCGGAGTGATCCCCTTTCCGGCTGCAACGCCATCGATGCATTGAAGAACAATGGGTTAGCCTCCATTTGAGGCATGGGGCCGGGAATTGCGATGCCCCCCGGGTTGTCGCAAATCAGCAGTTTTTACCGGCTTGAGTTCCCGATTTATTGGGATATGATGAGCATATCGCCATTGCCGGCACATGACCGCTGGCAATGGATTGGCAAGGCAAGAGGACGTAGCAGCATGAGCGACGATAAACACGGCAAGGGTGATGACGGCAAACTGCTGTACTGTTCCTTCTGTGGCAAGAGCCAGCACGAGGTGCGCAAACTGATTGCAGGCCCCTCTGTCTTCATCTGCGATGAGTGCGTGGAGTTGTGTAACGACATCATCCGTGAGGAGATGCAGGAGAATGCTGCCGAGCGTGGCGAGAGCCTCCCCAAGCCGCATGAAATCAGCGAGACCCTCGATCAATACGTCATCGGCCAGTCCCGCGCCAAGAAAATCCTTTCCGTTGCGGTCTACAACCACTACAAGCGTCTCGAGATCAGTGGCAAGAAAGACGAGGTCGAGATCTCGAAAAGCAACATCCTGCTCGTCGGCCCCACCGGTTCCGGCAAAACGCTTCTCGCCGAGACCTTGGCGCGCCTGCTCAATGTGCCCTTCACCATCGCCGACGCCACTACCCTGACAGAGGCCGGTTACGTCGGTGAAGATGTCGAGAACATCATCCAGAAGCTGTTGCAAAAGTGCGATTACGACGTCGACAAGGCGCAAACGGGTATCGTCTACATCGACGAGATCGACAAGATTTCGCGCAAGTCGGACAATCCCTCCATCACCCGTGATGTCTCGGGTGAGGGTGTTCAGCAGGCATTGCTGAAACTGATCGAGGGTACTGTCGCCTCGGTGCCCCCCCAGGGCGGGCGCAAACATCCCCAGCAGGAGTTCCTTCAGGTCGATACCTCCAACATCCTGTTCATCGTTGGCGGCGCATTTGCCGGCCTGGACAAGGTCATCCGTGATCGCTCGGAAAAGGGCGGTATCGGTTTCTCAGCCGAGGTGCGCAGCAAGGATGATGATCGCAGCGTCGGTGAGATCCTCGCCGAAGTGGAGCCGGAAGACCTGATCCGTTACGGCCTGATACCGGAATTTGTCGGCCGCCTGCCAGTGGTCGCGACCCTGGAAGAGCTCGACGAAGATGCCCTGGTGCAGATTCTCACGCTGCCGAAAAATGCGCTGGTGAAACAGTATCAGCGGTTGTTCGAGATGGAAGGTGCGGAACTCGAGATCCGCGAGGATGCCCTCTACGCCATTGCCCGCAAGGCCATGGAGAGAAAGACCGGTGCACGGGGTCTGCGGACCATTCTCGAACATGTGCTGCTCGACACCATGTACGACCTCCCTTCCATGGATAACGTCAGCAAGGTGGTGGTGGATGAATCGGTCATCCTCGGTGAATCGGCGCCCTACCTGATCTTCGACGGTAGCGACACAAAACAGATCGCTGCCTCGGATTGAGACGACGCATAGGAAAAAATGCCCGGCTTGCCGGGTATTTTTTTGCCTGCCACTTGAATTACCACCCAACCATCTCCATGTACCGTTGAATTCCCCAGGCCAGGGCCAGCTGACAACAGATCAGTGGCTACCCCGGCCGCATGTCAATCAGACAGGTGGCGCAAAGCGCCGCTGTCACCCGAGGAAAGCAAATCATGGGTCAAGAAGATCAGACCACAGAAACAACCGTCATCGACCTGACCGAGGTCACGCCCGTTCTGCCTCTGCGCGATGTGGTGGTGTATCCGCACATGGTCATCCCCCTGTTCGTCGGCCGGGAAAAGTCGATCAAGGCACTGGATGCCGCGATGCAGGACGACAAGCAGATCCTGCTGGTCGCGCAGAAGAATGCAGATGTCGATGAGCCGGAGCCGAAGGATCTCTATCAGGTCGGGACGCTGGCGAGCATCCTGCAACTGCTGAAGCTCCCGGACGGTACCGTCAAGGTGCTGGTGGAGGGCGCACGCCGGGCCAACATCATTGAGTTCTCGGACACCGAGGACTATTTCACCGCACGTATCAGCCCGATGGACGAGGTGCTGGACATCCCCGAGCGCGAGGCCGACGTGCTGATGCGCTCCGCGACCACCCTGTTCGACCAGTACGTCAAGCTGAACAAGAAGGTGCCGCCGGAGGTGCTGACCTCGCTGGCGTCCATCGATGAACCCTCGCGCCTGGCCGACACCATGGCCGCGCACATGTCGCTGAAGCTCGACGAGAAACAGCATGTGCTGGAGATGGCCGACGTGGTCGCCCGTCTCGAGCACCTGATGGCGCTGATGGAGGGTGAGAACGATATCCTGCAGATGGAGAAGCGTATCCGCAGCCGTGTCAAGCGCCAGATGGAGAAGAACCAGCGCGAGTACTATCTCAACGAGCAGATGAAGGCCATCCAGAAGGAGTTGGGCGAGCTGGACGAGGCACCCAACGAGATGGAGGAACTGGCCGAGAAGATCGAAAAGGCCGGCATGAGCAAGGAGGCCAAGGAGAAGGCCAATACCGAGCTCAACAAGCTCAAGCTGATGTCACCGATGTCCGCCGAGGCAACGGTGGTGCGCAACTATATCGATGCGCTGGTCGGCGTGCCGTGGAAGAAACGGACCAAGATCCGCAATGACATCGTCAAGGCCGAGGAGGTCCTCGAGACGGACCACTACGGCCTGGAAAAGGTGAAAGAGCGCATCCTGGAATATCTCGCGGTACAGCAGCGCGTGCGCAAGCTCAAGGGCCCCATTCTCTGCCTGGTCGGTCCGCCCGGCGTCGGCAAGACATCGCTCGGCCAGTCCATCGCCAAGGCGACCAACCGCAAGTTCGTGCGCATGGCCCTCGGTGGCGTGCGTGACGAGGCCGAGATCCGCGGCCATCGCCGCACCTACATCGGCGCCATGCCTGGCAAGATCGTGCAGAGCCTGACCAAGGTCGGTACCAAGAACCCGCTGTTCCTGCTCGACGAGATCGACAAGATGGCGATGGACTTCCGCGGCGACCCGGCCTCGGCCCTGCTCGAGGTGCTCGATCCCGAGCAGAACCACACCTTCCAGGATCACTACCTGGAGGTGGACTATGACCTCTCCGAGGTGATGTTCGTCGCCACCTCCAACTCGTTGAACATCCCCGCGGCCCTGCTCGACCGCATGGAGGTCATCCGCCTCTCTGGATACACCGAGGAAGAGAAGGTCAACATTGCCCAGCGCTACCTGGTGCCCAAGCAGATGAAGAACAACGGTCTGCAGGAGAACGAGGTGATCATCCGAGAGTCCGCCTTGCGTGACATCGTGCGCTACTACACCCGCGAGGCGGGCGTGCGTAACCTCGAGCGCGAGATCGCCAAGATCTGCCGCAAGGTGGTGAAGGAGGTGCTCATCAAGTCTGCACAGGGCAAGAAGACCACCGTAACCAGCAAGAACCTGGAGAAGTATCTCGGGGTCAAGCGTTTCCGCTATGGCCGTGCCGACGAACGCGACCAGGTGGGTCAGGTGACGGGGCTGGCCTGGACCGAGGTGGGTGGCGAGCTGCTGCGCATCGAGGCCGCACTGGCCCCGGGTAAGGGCCGCCTGACCCAGACCGGTCAGCTCGGTGATGTGATGAAGGAATCCATCCAGGCCGCCATGACCGTGGTGCGCAGTCGTGCACAGGCGCTGGGGCTGGATGAGGACTTCTACCAGAAGCACGACATCCATATCCACGTCCCGGAGGGTGCGACGCCCAAGGATGGACCCAGTGCCGGTATCGGCATGTGCACCGCCTTGGTCTCTGCACTGACCGACATCCCGGTCCGTGCCGATGTGGCAATGACCGGTGAGATCACCCTGCGTGGCGAGGTCCTGCCGATCGGCGGGTTGAAGGAGAAGCTCCTGGCCGCACACCGTGGTGGAATTCAGACCGTGGTCATTCCCCACGAAAACGAGCGTGATCTGACGGATATCCCGAAAAACATCAAGCAGAACCTGGAGATCAAGCCCGTGCGCTGGATCGACGAGGTTCTCGAGATCGCACTGGCTCACTCTCCCATGTCGGCCGGTGCGGGTTCGGCCGATGCCGCCGAGACGGGCGGCGAGAGTGCCGTTGCCGAGGGTAATGCCGCCAAGGCAGAATCCGGGGCAAAAGGCAAGCCTGGTGGTTCGGTTCGCCATTAATCGTGGGCGCCGCTGCTATTTGCAAAAAATAGCGTAAAAAGCGGCGCTTTTTCTTGACAGTTTTTTCAGCTGCTTGGTATAAAACAGCGCTCTTGGCCCGCTGTGGCGGCCGTCTGATCAATGGGACGGCGCAGGTAGCGACCGGCCAACACAATTAATCCAAAGGGGGCACCACACGACATGAATAAATCCGAACTGATCGAAGCGATGGCCGAAGCATCCGACATCTCCAAGGCCGCAGCAGGCCGGGCACTGGAAGGCATGATCGACGCCATCACCGAGGCCATGAAAAATGGTGAAACCGTCTCCATCGTGGGCTTTGGCACCTTCGTCGTCCGTGAGCGCGCTGCCCGTGCAGGTCGCAACCCGAAAACGGGCGAGACCATTCAGATCGCCGCGTCGAAATCGCCTGCCTTTAAAGCTGGCAAGGCATTCAAGGATGCTGTAAACTGACGCGCTTTCTTGCATGGGGTGCTTAGCTCAGCTGGGAGAGCATCGCCCTTACAAGGCGAGGGTCGCAGGTTCGAGCCCTGCAGCACCCACCAAGGTTTTTGGAGTGGTAGTTCAGTTGGTTAGAATACCGGCCTGTCACGCCGGGGGTCGCGGGTTCGAGTCCCGTCCACTCCGCCAACTTTAACGTCAACGGGGTATCGTAATCTTGCGATACCCCGTTTTCTTTTCCGCAGTATTCCAGACACAACAACACTATGCTTCAGTCCATCAGAGACAAAGCCCAGGGGTGGATCGCCTGGGTCATCATATTGCTGATTTCAGTGCCCTTTGCCCTGTGGGGTATCGGCGAATATTTGGGTGGCGGTTCGGAGCCGGCCGTCGCCGAGGTCAACGGCGTCGAGATCACCGATTATGATCTGAACGAACGGGCCCGGGTGGCAAGGGAAAACCTGCGCCAGCAACTGGGCGAGAGCTATCGTCCCGAGTTCTTCCCGGAGAAGACGTTGCGTCGTCAAGTGCTGGAGCAGATGATCAACGAACACGTCATGCTCCAGGCAGCCGAGAAACTGGGCATGCGGGTCTCGAATGAATCGGTGCGCCGTTTCATCCAGCAGCAGCGGGCATTTCAGCTTGACGGTCGTTTCGACGTGGCGACCTACGAGAATGCACTGCGCAACCGCGGCCTGACCAAGACAGGCTTCGAGCAGATCGTCCGCCACGATCTCCTGCTGCGCCAGTTCAGCGACACCATCAGCGGTTCAGCCTTTGCGGTGGACTACGAGATCGACGAGGCTGCCCGGCTTGAAGGGCAGACCAGGGACCTGTCGTATGTGGTGATACCCGCTGCCAGTTATCTCGACAAGGTGCCGGTGGACGAGGCGGCCCTGCAGGATTACTACCAGGCACATGCGTCGGCGTATCTGCAGCCTGAAAGGGTGAAACTGGATTACCTGTTGCTCGATATCGACAGCCTTGCAAAAAGTGTCGAGTTCAACGAGCAGGACCTGAGGGATTATTTCGAACAGCATCGTGGCGACTTTACCCAGCCACGCCAGCGCAGACTGCGTTATATCCTGCTTTCACTGAAGGATGGTGAGGAGCAGGCACTGGCCCAGGCCAAGGCCCTGCGTCAGCGGGTTCTGGCCGGCGAGGATTTTTCTCAACTCGCCAAACAGTATTCCCAGGACCCGGTCTCCGCCCCCAAGGGTGGCGAGCTCGGCTGGGTGGAGCCGGGCACGATGGACAAGGCCTTTGATGATGCGGCCTTCTCCCTCGCCAAGGGCGAGGTGAGCGAGCCGATCAAGACCCCTTTCGGCTATCAGCTCATCCAGGTCGAGGATATACGCGGCGAATCGGAACCCAGTTTCGAGGCGCTTCGTGACCAGGTCGCCGAGGCCTACCGGCGTTCACAGGCCGAGCAGCGTTTCTACGACTATGCCGAGCGTCTGGCGAACCTGGCCTACGAGCAACCGGACAGTCTGGAACCTGCCGCCGAAGACCTGGGGCTCGGCATCGAGCATAGTGACTGGATAACCCACCAGGGCGCCGAGGGCCTCTTTGCCTCACCCAAGGTACTGTCCGCTGCTTTCAGTGACGACGTGTTGAAGGACGGGCGCAACAGCGAGGTCATTGAACTCGAGCCCGAGAAGCTGATGGTGCTGCGTGTGCGCGAACACGAGGAGGCGCAGCAGCGACCTTTCGAGGAGGTCCGAGACCAGGTCGCTGCGGCCTACAGGCAGGAAAAGGCCCGCGAGATGGCGGCCGATGCCGGGCGGGCCCTGCTCGAAAAGCTCAGCAAGGAGGGTGTCGACCTGCAGCAGGCCGCGGCTGAGTTGAATCTTGCGGTGCAGAGCGTCGGGATGACGGCCCGCGGTGACCAGCAGGTGCCCGGGGCGGTCCTGGAAAAGGCCTTCTCTCTGCCGCGCCCCGCTGGACAGCCGGTCTCTGCCGGGGTTGCGATGCCGGATGGTGATTATGCCGTGGTCGTCGTGCAGGCAGTGAAGGACGGTGCGTTGCCGGACGATGCCGCCAGGCGCCTGCTGGCGGGTCGCCTCGCCAGTGCCCATGCCAAGGCGGAATACCAGGCCTTTATCGGCAAGTTGCGTGACGAGGCGGATATTGAGGTGATGCTCAAGTAAATTGTCCGCTGTTCCCGGCAACAAAAAAGGCGGCCATGGCCGCCTTTTTTGTTGCCGGCCAGCAGCCGGTGATCGTACCGCGATTCAGGCCATTCCGAGTATGTGATAACCCGCATCGACATAGAGCACGTCGCCGGTGATGCCGGAGGCCAGGTCCGAGCAGAGGAACGCGGTGGCGTTGCCCACTTCGTCGATGGTGACATTGCGCCGCAGGGGCACCTTGGCCTCCGCCTCGCTGAGCATGCTGCGGAAATCGCTGATGCCGGAGGCGGCAAGGGTACGGATGGGCCCGGCGGAGACTGCGTTCACCCGCGTTCCTTCCGGGCCAAGCGAATCGGCCAGATAGCGCACGTTGGCCTCCAGGCTGGCCTTGGCCACGCCCATCACGTTGTAGTTCTTCACCGTGCGCACTGCCCCCAGGTAGCTCATGGTGACGATGGCGCCGTTGCGGCCCGCCATCATGCCCCGGCCGGCCTTGGCCAGTGCTGCCAGACTGTAGGAACTGATGTCGTGGGCGATCCTGAAGCCCTCACGGGTTACGGCGTCCACGTAGCTGCCTTCGAGCTGGTCGCGGGGCGCGAAGCCCACCGAGTGGATAATGTTGTCGAGACCATCCCAGCGCTCGGCCAGCGTGGCGAAGGTGGCCTCGATCTGGGCATCATCGGCCACGTCCAGGGGTAGCACGATGTCCGAGTCGCATTCCCCGGCGACGCCCTCGACGCGGGACTTGAGCTTGTCGGTCTGGTAGGTAAAGGCCAGTTCGGCGCCTTCCCGGTGCATGGCCTTGGCGATGCCGTAAGCGATGGAACGATTGCTGGCGACACCGACGATTAGGGCGCGTTTACCTTGCAGAAAGCCCATGATTTGTCCCTCGAAGAATAGTGAAAAAGGCGGCTGACAAGGCACTGGGGGGATGCGATCATGCCTGCTCGCCGAGCTTGGCGTAACTTACCGGAATACCCGACCCTGATCAAAAAAAACGGGACACCCTTGAAACCGGAACGTTTGTTCACGATTGCCGCCGTTTTTCTCCTGCTGCTCGTCGGCTGCACGGACACGCCCTGGAACAATCCTTATCCCGCGTCCGAGGCGCGCAGCAATACCTTTTACAGCAGTTTTTCAGAACGTCCCAAGTTTCTGGATCCGGCGCGCTCCTATTCATCGAACGAATGGGCATTCCTCTCGCAGATCTACGAACCGCCCCTGCAATACCACTTTCTCAAGCGGCCCTACGAGCTGGTCCCGCTCACCGCGCAGGCAATGCCCCGGGTCAGGCATTTCGATGCCAAGGGTAATCTGCTGTCGCCGGAGGCCCCGGCAGAACGGATCGCCTACACCGACTATGAGGTCGATATCCGTCCCGGTATCCGTTACCAGCCACACCCGGCCTTCGCCAAGGATGCCGATGGCAAGAGCCTGTACTGGCCACTGCCAGAGGGGGCCCTGCAGGATATCCATGAATTGTCCGATTTCCGCCATAGCGGCAGCCGTGAACTGACTGCGGCGGATTACGTCTATCAGGTCAAGCGTCTGGCCTTCGTAGCCAATCACTCACCCATCGCTGGCCTGATGGGTGACTACATCGACGGCTTCGGCGACTTCGCCCGGCAGACCCGCGAAGCCTACGAGCAGCTCAAGAAACAGGGTGGTGAGGAGGAACCCTGGCTGGATCTGCGGCCGTTCGATCTGCCGGGTGCGCAGGTTCTTGATCGCTACCGTTACCGTATCCGCCTGAAAGGGACCTACCCACAGTTCATCTACTGGCTGAGCATGAATTTCTTCGCCCCCATGCCCTGGGAGGCGGAGCGGTTCTATCATCAGCCGGGGATGGCGGCACGCAACATCACGCTGCATTGGTACCCGGTGGGTACCGGCCCCTACCTGCTGAGTGAGAACAACCCGAACCTGCGCATGGTGCTCGCGCGCAATCCCAATTTTCGCGGCGAGGCCTATCCGGAGGAGGGCGAGCCCGGTGACCGCGCGGCCGGCTTCCTGGCTGATGCCGGGCGGACGATGCCATTTATCGACCGTGCGGTGTACAGCCTGGAGAAGGAGGATATCCCGCGCTGGAACAAGTTTCTCCAGGGCTATTACGACAACTCGGGCATCGCATCCGACAGCTTCGATCAGGCGGTGCAGTTCGGCAGCGGCGGCGAGGCCCGGCTCACCGAGGCGATGCGGGCCAAGGGTATTCAGCTCAATACCGCGGTGGCCACGTCGATCTATTACACTGGCTTCAATATGAAAGATCCGGTGCTTGGCGGTGACAGCGAGCGGGCCCGGCTGCTTCGCCGAGCCATCGCCATTGCGGTCGACATGGAGGAGTACATCTCCATCTTCAACAATGGTCGGGGTCTGGCCGCGCAGGGGCCGCTGCCACCGGGGATCTTCGGTTACCGCGAGGGCAGGGAAGGCATCAACCCCTATGTCTACGAATGGCGCAACGGCAAGGCACGGCGCCGCCCGATCGATGAGGCCAAAGCCCTGTTGGTGGCCGCGGGTTACCCCGGCGGGCGCGACCCGAAGACCGGCAAGCCGCTGATACTCAACTACGATACCGCGGCATCGGGTCCCGACAGCAAGGCCATGCTGGACTGGTATCGTCACCAGTTCGCCAAGCTCGGTATCCAGCTGTTGATCCGCGCCACCGATTACAACCGCTTCCAGGAAAAGATGCTCAAGGGCACCGGGCAGATCTTTTCCTGGGGCTGGAACGCGGACTATTCGGATCCGGAGAACTTCCTGTTCCTGCTCTACGGGCCGAATGGCAAGGCGGAACATCATGGCGAGAACGCGGCCAACTACCACAACCCCGAATACGATGCCCTGTTCAAGCAGATGAAGGTCCTGCCGAATGGTGATGAACGCCAAGCGGTGATAGACCGCATGCTGGAGATACTGCGCCGGGACGGCCCATGGATCTGGGGCTTCTTCCCCAAATCCTTTTCGCTGCACCATGCCTGGTATTTCAACGGCAAGCCCCATCTGATGGCCAACAACGTGCTCAAGTACAAGCGCATCGACCCGGTGCAGCGGGCCGCCAAGCGCATCGAGTGGAACCGGCCGGTGGTCTGGCCGCTGCTGTTGATACTGGCGCTGCTCGTGCTGTCGGTGATGCCGGCGTGGATAGCCTACCGGCGGCGCGAGCAGAAGGTGGCACGGTGATCGCCTACATCATCCGCCGTGCGCTTTATGCCATCCCGATCCTGATCGGCGTCAACGCACTGACCTTCGTGCTGTTCTTCGTGGTCAATTCGCCCGATGACATGGCGCGGATGCATCTCGGTGCCAAGCGAGTGACACCCGAGGCCATCCAGCAATGGAAGCACGAGCGCGGCTACGACAAGCCACTCCTGATCAATCACCAGGCCGAGGGCCTGGACAGGCTCACCGACACCATTTTCTTCGAAAAGTCGCTGCGCCTGTTCCAGTTCCGCTTCGGCCAGTCGGACAGCGGCCGTAACATCGGCTATGACATCAGTCAGCGCATGTGGCCGAGTCTGGCGATCGCGGTGCCGACGCTGCTGATCGGCCTGCTGGTGAATATCAGCTTCGCCCTGCTGCTGGCATTCTTCCGGGCCACCTACCTGGATTTCTGGGGGGTGGTGCTGTGCGTGGTGATGATGTCCATCTCGGCACTGTTCTACATCATCGGCGGCCAGTACCTGGTGGGCAAGCTGCTCAGCCTGGTGCCCATCTCCGGCTACGACACCGGGCTGGCCGCCGCGAAGTTCCTGATACTGCCGATCATCATCGGCGTCATCGGCGGCATCGGCTCGGGTACCCGCTGGTATCGCACCCTGTTCCTGGAGGAGATCAACAAGGACTACGTGCGCAGTGCGCGCGCCAAGGGGCTGTCCGAACGCTACGTGCTGTTCCGTCATGTGCTGCAGAACGCGCTGATCCCCATACTCACCGGCGTGGTGGTGGTGCTGCCACTGTTGTTCATCGGCAGCCTGCTGACCGAGTCCTTCTTCGGCATCCCGGGTCTCGGCAGCTATACCATCGACGCGATCAATCGCCAGGACTTCGCCATCGTGCGCGCCATGGTGTTCCTCGGCGCGGTGCTCTACATCCTCGGCCTGGTGTTGACCGATATCTCCTACACCATCGCCGACCCGCGGGTGAGGCTGGGCTGAGCCATGCCGGTGATCCTCTGGACCGATGCGCTGATCTTCCTGCTGCTGCTGTTGAGCGGCCTGTTCGCCTGGCACGCTGCCCGTCACGAACACCTGCGCGCACCCTGGCGCGAGGTGGCGCGCAGCAAGACCGCGATGGCCGCCCTGATGGTGCTCGGCTTCTACGGCGTGATCGGACTGCTCGACTCGCTCCATTTTCATCCCCGGCTGGCTGATGCGCAGACCGAGGAGGCGGCGTATTCCGGCGAGGTGATGAGCCTGTTCGATCTGCTGGCGGAGCCACTGCGGGTGCAGCGGGAGAAGACCTACTCGGCGCCGCTGGCGATCCGCTTGTATGCCAAGGAGATCATCGAGCGCCCGGACGGCACTACCTACCGGGACTATCCCAGACTGCAGCACGCCGGTGCCCATCTTGCCGACCCGGCCGACCACTGGCCGGACGTGATGCGGCTGACTCTGCGCAGCCTCGGCTGGGGCGCGCTGGCGTGGTTCGGCCTGCTGACGCTGATGCTGGCATGGCAGATGCGCGGCGGTGCCCGTGCGTCGGCTGCACTGAACCGGCTGCTGCGCCCGACCACCGGCACGCCGTTGTACGTGGCGGTGTGGACCGGCCTGCTGCTCTGTCTGCTACTCGGGCTGATGGCAGACCTCGGTACCCACTACCACTTGTTCGGCACCGACAAGGTCGGCGAGGACGTGTTGTATCAGGCGCTGAAGAGTATCCGCACCGGCCTGATGATCGGTACCCTCACGACCCTGGTGATGCTGCCGGCTGCACTGCTGCTCGGCCTGATGGCCGGATACTTCAAGGGCTGGGTGGACGACGTCATCCAGTATCTCTACACCACGCTCAATGCCATCCCCGGTGTGCTGTTGATCGCCGCCGCAGTGCTGATCATGCAGGTCTACATGAGCAACCATGCTGACGATTTCAACAGCGTCACCGAGCGTGCCGACCTGCGGTTGCTGTTCCTCTGCATCATCCTTGGCATCACCAGCTGGACCTCGCTGTGCCGCCTGCTGCGCGGCGAGTCCTTCAAGCTGCGCGAACTGGACTATGTACAGGCTGCCCATGCCTTCGGCGTCGGCCACCTCACCGTGTTGTACCGGCACATCCTGCCCAATGTGCTGCACATCGTGCTGATCAGCGTGGTGCTGGACTTCAGCGGGCTGGTACTGGCAGAGGCCGTTTTGTCCTACATCAACATCGGCGTCGACCCGTCGATGGATAGCTGGGGCAACATGATCAATGGCGCCCGCCTGGAACTGGCGCGGGAGCCCGTGGTGTGGTGGTCACTGCTGGCAGCCTTCGTCTTCATGTTCATCCTGGTGCTGGCCGCCAATCTGTTTGCCGATGTGGTGCGCGATGCCTTCGACCCCCGCCTGAGGAATAGCCGTTGAACAGCGAGTCGCCGATCAGCCCGCCCGACACCAGCCGGCAGCCACTGCTGCAGGTACAGGGCCTCAAGGTCCGCCTCGGCGAGGGCGAAAGAGCGGTACGCGCCGTCGATGGCGTCGACTTCCACATCCGCCGCGGCGAGACCTTTGCACTGCTCGGTGAATCGGGGTGCGGCAAGTCCATGACCGCGCTGTCGCTGATGCGCCTGCTGCCACCAGTGGGACGCATCAGCGACGGTGAGATCCTGCTCGGGGATATTGCACTGCGTGACCTCACCGAGGCTCAGATGCGGCGTGAGCGCGGTGGGCGCATGGCCATGATCTTCCAGGAGCCGATGACCTCGCTGAACCCGGTGATGACGGTGGGGGAACAGATAGCCGAGGCAGTGCGACTGCACGACCCGCAGTCCGCCAGTCAAGTGACCAGCCGGGTGGTGGAACTGCTCGATTCGGTGGGCATCCCCGATGCACCCCGGCGCGCCACCGAATACCCGCACCAGCTCTCCGGTGGCATGAAACAGCGGGTGATGATCGCCATGGCGCTGGCCGGTCGCCCGGAGTTGCTGATCGCCGACGAGCCGACCACCGCGCTCGATGTGACCATCCAGGCCCAGGTGCTGGACCTGCTCAAGGATCTGCAGACGCGCACCGGCATGGCCATCCTGCTGATCACGCACGATCTCGGCGTGGTCGCCGAGACCGCCGACCGGGTGGCGGTGATGTACGCCGGGCAGATCCTCGAGACAGGCCCGGTGGACGGCTTTTTCGATCATCCCGCCCATCCCTACAGCCGCAAGCTGTTCCGCTCCCTGCCCGATGCCCGCAAGCGTGACCAGTCATTGGCGGTGATCCCCGGCATGGTGCCGCCGCTTGATCAGGTGTTCCGCGGTTGCCGTTTCGTCGACCGTTGCGAGGTGGCAAGGCCGCTCTGTCACGAGCAGCTGCCGCCGTGGCGGGGTGACGACGACGAGGGTTATCGATGCCATCTGGCGGTGGATGAGATCCAACTGGGCAATGGTGCGCAACCGGTCAAGCGGCCGGCTGCCCGATCGGCACCACGGCCACTGCTGCAGTTGCAGGACCTGAAGGTGCACTTCCCGATCCAGCGCGGGGTGTTTCGCCGCACCGTGGGCTACGTCAAGGCCGTCGATGGCATCAGCCTGGACATCCCCGCCGGC
>JANTHH010000032.1 GCA_024762485.1 Chromatiales bacterium | reverse complement strand
CGCGGCGCAGCCGGTGCCAGCTGCCCCGGCACCCGCAGCGGTCACGCCAGCACCGGCGGCCACGCCGGCCCCAGCGCCGGCAGCCCCCGCTCCCGCAGGCGAGGGCGCCGAGTTGAGCAAGGAGGGCCTGGTGGACGAGATCCTCGGCATCGTCGAGGATCGCACCGGCTACCCGCGCGACATGATCGGGCTGGACCAGAACATGGAGGCGGATCTCGGCATCGATTCCATCAAGCGGGTGGAGATTGCCGGTGCGCTGCTCAAGGCCCTGCCATCCTCGGCCGTCGAGAGGATCGGCGGCGACCGTGGCGAGCTCAATACGCAGAAGACCATCGGTGGCATGGTCGACTGGGTGATGGGCCAGATGGGCGGCGGAGAAGCGCGCCCTTTTGATTCTGCCGGGGCAACGGAAGAGCGGGTGTCACGCACCCGGTTGCCCCGGTTCATCGTACGGCCGCAGCGTGAATCGGCGGCCGGCATCCCACACGATCCGTTGCCTGCCGGCACCGTGGTGGTGACCGCCGATGCCGCCGGCCTGGCGGCCCCGCTGGTCGCCGGACTGGAGGCACTGGGCGCCAGTGTGGCGCTGCTGCCGATCGAGACCGTGGCGGATCTCGACGCACTGGCCGCGGAGGCCGCGCGTATCTGTGAGCAGGGTCCGGTGGCCGGCCTGATCCACCTGGCCCCGGTCGGTCGCAGCGACCTCGGCCTCGGCCAGGGACTAGAGGCGCTGCACCGGCTTACCGCCGTCAGCGAGAAGGCCCTGTTCGTGCTGCTGCATGCACTGGGCGATGCTCTGGCCGAGGCGCAGGGCCGGGTGGTGGCGGTCAGTGACCTGGGCGGTCTGTACGGCCGCGAGGGCTCCTGCGACCAGCTGCAGATCGAGGGTGGCGCGGTCGGTCTGCTCAAGTCCGCCACCGAGGAGTGGGGGACGCTCACCGCCAAGGCGGTGGATATCGATCCCGCCGTGGCCGTGGCGGATAACGTCGATGCCATCCTCAGCGAGTTGCGCCTGCCGGGAGGTCGCGAGGAGGTGGGTTATCCCGCCGGTGAGCGTACCGTGTTCCGCACCGAACCGGCCCCCCTGGGCGACGAGGACCAGCCGTTGCGCCAGCCGGCCCGGGACTGGGTGGTACTGGCCACCGGCGGGGCGCGGGGCATCACCGCCGAGGTGTTGCGCGAGCTGGCGGTCTTCGGCCTGCGGCTGATCGTCACCGGGCGTACCCCGGAGCCGGCGCCGGAGCCTGCCGAGCTGGCTGCACTGACGGACGAGAAACAGCTGCGCGACTGGTTCATCGCCCAGGCCAAGGTCGCCGGGGAGATGCCCAGACCGGTGGAGATCCAGCGCAGCATCGCCAGGGTGTATGCCGAGCGCGAGATCCGCGCCAATCTTGCCGATCTGCGGGCGCTAGGCGCCCAGGTGGAATGCCGCGTTGCCGACGTGCGCGACGAGCAGCAGATGCGTGCATTGTTTGACGACATCTACCAGCAGTACGGCCGCCTCGATGGCGTGGTGCACGGCGCCGGCATCATCGAGGACAAGCTGATCCGCGACAAGGAACTGGCCAGCTGGTCGCGGGTGTTCGATACCAAGGTGGACGGCATGTACCTGCTGGCCAGCCTGGTGAAACCGGAGACCCTGCAGTTTTTCACCGTCTTCACCTCGGTGGCCGGGCGCTATGGCAACAGCGGGCAGGGCGACTATGCCGCCGCCAATGAGCTGATGAACCGCATGGCCTGCCAACTCTCGGCGCTATGGCAGGAGGAGATCAAGGTGGCCACCTACAACTGGGGTCCCTGGGCGCCGACCCGTCATGGCAAGGGCATGGTCACCGCCGAGACCGAGCAGAAATTCGCCAGCCGCGGCGTACGCCTGGTGACGCCGCAGGGAGGCAGCCGGATCTTCATCGACGAGATCACCACGGCGCCGACCGCGGATGTCGAGGTGGTGGCGGGCGAGGGACCCTGGGAACGACACGAGGCCGACAAGGGTGCCTTCCGCGCCAGTGCCGCAACGACTGCCTCGCAGGTCGAGGCCAGCAGCTACCCCCTGATGCAGGGCGCCACAGTGAGCACCGGGCCCAAGGGCGAGCAATACCTGACGCGCACGATCTCGCTCGAGACCGCGCCCTACCTCGACGATCACCGCATCGACGAGGTGCCGGTGCTGCCCGCTGCGGTGGCGCTGGAATTCATGGCGGAGGCGGCAGCCGAGATGTGGCCCGGCTGGACCGTGACCGAGCTGTCCGACTTCCGCCAGCTCAACGGCATCCGCCTGGTGGATGACCGGGTCGATATCAACATCATGGCCCAGGCCTCCAGCCACTCCACCGTCGACGGCATCGAGGTGACCTTGTTCATCAAACCCACGGAAGAGGGCAAGCCGCCTTACTACCGCGGCACGGTGCACCTGTCCTCCGCGCCGCTGGAAGAGACCAGCTACCATTCGCTGCTCAGTGCCGAGGGCTCGCCGGTGAGCCACGACCAGGCCTATCGCGAATGGCTGTTCCACGGCCCACGCTTCCAGGGCATCACCCGCATCCAGTCACTGGGGGGCAAGGGCGCACTGGCGCAGATGGTACCAAGCCCGGTTGGGGACTGGTTGCCGACTGCCGCCGAGCGTTCCTGGCTGTTCGACCCCGGCGTGGTGGATTGTGCACCGCAGATGGCGCTGATCTGGGCCCGCGCCATGCACGGTGAGTCGGCACTGCCGTCCCGAGTGGGTCGTATCCGCCGCTTTGCCGCACTGCCTGCCGAGGGCTTCGACATGCACTTCCTGGTCTACCCGGATCTGGGCGAGCACCAGGTGAAGGCCGACGTGGCCTTTGTCGATGCCGACGGGCAGTTGCTGATGATGATCGAGGACCTGGAGTGCACCTCCAGCGAGGCGCTGAACCGGCTCGGTGGCACGGCCAAGATGTATCTCAAGGCCTGACTGCCATGCCGCACAGCGACAATCCGGCATTGCTTCGCAGCTGAACCTGAAACCCGGACACCTTCGAAAATATCCCCGTGTTGAACAATAACGAGAAGCGCCAGGCCGTGTGCCGGTGTATTGCCCCATGAGCCAGGACACCCAGCAACCGATCAGGATCGCCATCATCGGCATGGCCTGCCGCTTCCCCAAGGCGCCGGACCTGGAGACCTACTGGAACAACATCCTCGACAAGGTGGATGCGGTCGGTCACCCCATGCCGGCGTGGGAGGCTGAGCGCTACAAGGCAGCGGGGCGGGAATCGAACCTGCGTATCACCACCGATGCGGGCGGTTTCCTCAACGAGCTCTACCGCTTCGACCCCACCGAGTTCGGCATCATGCCCAGCTCGCTGGATGGCGGCGAGCCGGACCAGTACCTGGCGCTGCGGGTGGCGGCCGAGGCACTGGCCGACGGCGGCTACCTGGGTGCGGATCACGACCACCGGAAGACCGGCATCATCCTCGGCCACAGTACCTATCTGCACCGTGGCCAGGGTGCCATCCTGCAGCGCTCGCTGGTGATGGACCAGACCCTGGAGCTGCTGTCGGCACTGTTCCCGGATGCCGGCGAAGACAAGCTCGACCAGGTGCGCGAGTTGCTGGCGAGACACCTGCCGCCGAGTAATGCGGACACCGCACCGGGGCTGGTGCCCAACGTGATGACCGGGCGCATCGCCAACCGCCTCGACCTGATGGGGCCGAACTACCTGATCGATGCCGCCTGCGCGTCGTCACTGCTGTCGGTGGGTGCCGCGGTGGAGGAGCTGGTGGACGGCAGGGCCGACCTGATGCTGGCCGGGGGGGTCAATGCCTCGCTGCCGGCAGAGGTGTCGGTGATCTTCACCCAGCTCGGTGCCCTGTCGGAGACGGGCAGGATCCGCCCCTTCGACGCGGATGCCAACGGCACCCTGCTGGGCGAGGGCCTGGGCGTGGTGCTGCTCAAGCGCTACGAGGACGCGGTGCGCGACGGTGACCGCATCTACTCGGTGATCCGGGGCATCGGCAGTTCCAGCGACGGCAAGGGCCAGGGGCTGCTGGCGCCACGGCTGGAGGGCGAGATTCTGGCCATGCGCCGCGCCTTCGAGCGCAGCGGCGTCACCGCAGAGTCCATCGGGCTGGTGGAGGCCCACGGTACCGGTATCCCGCTCGGCGATCGCACCGAGATCACCGCGCTGGGCGAGATCCTGGGTGGCCCGCGCAGCGAGGTGCCGCAGGTGGCGATCGGCTCGGTGAAGTCGATGATCAGCCATTGCATCCCCGCCGCCGGCATGGCCGGACTGATCAAGACCTCGCTGGCGCTGCATCACAAGGTGTTCCCGCCGACCCTGTGTGAGCAGGTGAGCGACGGACTGCCGCTCGGCGAGACACCGCTCTACGTCAACAACCAGACCCGCCCCTGGGTGCAGCGTCCGGACCGGCCACGCCGCGCCGCGGTGAATTCATTCGGCTTCGGCGGTATCAATGTCCAGGCGCTGGTGGAGGAGGCGCCGCAGCTCGCGCCACGCGCCGCGCGTGACTGGGCCTATGAATTGGTGATGTTCGCCGGGGACTCGCGCGAACAGCTGATCGGGCAGATCGAGATCCTGCAGGACTATCTGCAGCGGGTACCGGGGTGCCGGCTCGCCGATATCGCCTATACCCAGGTCGGCAAGGGGCTCTCGGGCCAGCATCGTCTCGCCATCGTGGCCGGGGACGTGGACACCCTGGGGAAGCGGCTGAAGACGGCAAAGAAGAAGCTCGCCGGTGACAAGGCACACTGGGGCACCCGGTCCGGCATGGTCTATCGGGGCACGGCTGACAACGGCAAGCTGGTGCTGCTGTTCCCGGGCGAGGGTTCCCAGTACCAGCAGATGCTGGCGGAGCTGGCGATCGATTTCCCCCAGGTGCGGGAGTGGTTCGACCTCTGGCAGGGGCTGTACGAGGACAAGCGCCCGGTGCGTCCCTCGGAGGTGCTCTATCCGCCACCCACGATGCTTGACGAGGCACAGCAACAGCGCCTGGCAGACCTGATCTACGGCATGGATTTCGGTTCGGAGGCGGTGTTCATGGCCAGCCTCGCGTTGTTCAGCACCCTGCAGTCATTCGGTGTCGAGGCCGATGCCATGGTCGGCCACAGCACCGGCGAGAATGCCGCGCTCGCCGCCTCGGGGGCCATGCGTTACGGCTCACGCGAGGCGCTCGGTCGCGCCATCCTCGATCTCAACCGGGTCTACGAGGACTACCTGGCCTCCGGCCATATCCCCACCGGGGTGCTGCTCACCGTGGGCGCACTGGACCGCGAGCAGGTGGAATCGGTGGTGGCGCAGGCCGGGGATGACATCTTCATCGCCATGGACAACTGCGCCAATCAGCTGGTGTTGTTCGGCCAGGAAGACGCGATCAGGTCGGCGACGACGGCACTCGAGGCGGCCGGCGGGCTGGTCAGCCGCCTGCCCTTCGATCGTGCCTATCACACCCCGCTGTTCGCCAAGGTCAGCGAGGCCTTCGAGGACTTCTACCAGCGCTGCAACCTGTCGCTGCCGAAGACCCGGCTCTATTCCTGCGCCAGCGCGGCACCCTTCCCGCGCAAGAAGGCGGATGTGCAGAAGCTGGCGGCCTCCCAGTGGTCACGCACCGTGCGTTTCACCGAGACGGTCGAGCGACTGCACGATGACGGTTATCGCCTGTTCCTGGAGGTCGGTCCCTCGGGCAATCTCACCGCTTTCGTGGAAGACATCCTCAAGGGTCGTGACTTCGAGGCGGTGGCGAGCAACCAGCGTGCGCGCGACGACCGGCTGCAGCTGCTGCTCGCCCTCGGCACCCTGTTCACACACCGCCATGACTGGCAGCTGGACCGGCTGTTCGATGGCCGCCGCTGCGAGTCCCTGGACTACGCCGCCGAGCCCGCGCCGGCACAGCGACGTGACATGCCGCTGGCGAATACCATGCCGATCATCCATCTCGATGCCCAGGAGCAGCAGCAACTGCGCGACCTGCTGCTGCCGGCTGTGACGACTTGCGCACAGGCGCCGACGGAGACTGCAGTGGCCCTGCCGGCGGACGACGAGGCGGTGATGGGGCATCATTTTTCGCTGATGCAGCATTTCCTCGATGATCAGCACGCGGTGCTCGATCGCTTCCTCGGTGCGGATGGGGCGGCGGCAGACGAGTCCTCAGACCTGCCCTTCATCGACGAGATCATCGAACAGACCGAGGGGCGCGTCACCGCCGTCTGCCATCTCGACCTGGAGCAGGACCGGTTCCTCCGTCATCACATCCTCTCCGGTGAGGTGGGGACGCCCGGCAGCGGTCTGCGCGGCCTGTCGGTGGTGCCCTTCACCGTCACCCTGGAGATGATGGCGGAGGCGGCCGCGCTGCTCAGCCAGGCACCGGTGCTCAACGCCATCGAGTCGGTGACCGCCTACAACTGGCTCGCGCTCGACGAGGGCTCGCTCAGCGTCACCCTGCAGGCCGAACGGATCGCCGGTGACGGGGAGCGCTTCCGGGTACAGGTGCTGCAGGGGGGTGCCCCCTCGGTGGAGGGCGAGTTCATCTTCGGCCAGGCACCGCTGGCAGCCGTTGAGCCGGTGGAACCACTGGCAGCACCGCAGCCCTCGCGCTGGCAGGATGAGGACCTCTACACCCTGGGCATGTTCCATGGTCCCCTGTTTCAATCGGTCGCACACATCCGCGCGGTGTCCGGCAACGATATCGATGCCGACCTCAACCCGACGGGACTCGAAGGCTTCTTCAACGAGGGCGAGCAACCGCAATTCCTTTTCAATCCTGTGTTGCTCGATGCGGTGGGGCAGGTATCGGCCTACGGGCTGTCCGAGCAATACGGTACCGATTTCAACTGTTTCCCCTCGCGGGTCGAGCGCATCGAGTTTGTCGACCCCCTGCCTGCTCCCGGGGTGGGGAGGGTGATGCGCGGTCGCAGTCGTGAGGCGGATGCAGGCGAGCGGCGGTTCCGCTGGGACTACGACTGCCTGGATCGGGATGGACGGCCGCTCCTGCGCATCCATGGCTGGCAGGATCGCTTCTTTGCCGTGCCTCACCGCTATTTCCTGGCACGCCGGCGGCCCATTGAGGGCTGGCTGGGCGAGCCGCTGCAGCCCGCAGGTCTGGAACTGGGCGGACGTGACATCACGCTCTGGCACGTGCCCGCCTTGCCGCAGGGTTTTCTCGATGACTCCGGCGGTATCTTCAAGCGTATCCTCGCCCAGTCACAACTCGGCTGGGATGAGCGGGCGCAGTGGACGCTGCTGCCCGACAATCCACTGCGCCAGAACGATTGGCTGATGGGTCGGGTCGCCGTCAAGGAGGCGATTCGTCAGCGTTTGCTGCAGGAGAATGGGCAAGCGCTCTATGCAACCGAGGTGTCTGTTTTCAACGAGGCCTCGGGCAAACCTTACCTAGAGTGTGGGAAAATTCCCCACGGTGTGGAGATTTCTCTGGCACACTCATCGGGTGAGGCAATGGCTGGCGTTGCCTGGGACGGTCATCCGTTGGGTCTCGATGTGGAACGGCTCGCGCCTCCTTTCTCGGGCCGGGATCTGACAACCGGATTCAGCGATGAGGAACTGGCGTTCCTGGCGACCCTGGACGCTGGACGGCGCGAGGAGTTGTCCCTGCGCTTCTGGTGCGCGAAGGAGGCCGCCGGCAAGTATCTCGGCACCGGTCTGAATGGGCAGCCACAGGCGTTTCGGGTTATGCTTGAACGCTTCGCGCCCGAGCAGCCCGAGAGGCTCTGGATCGGGCATGATGACAGGCGAATCTTCGTCAGTACCACCCGTTTAGGCGAGCTGGTGATCGCACTCGCGACACGCGACGAATAATGGAAGAAGGCAGTCATGGCAATCGAACGCAGTCAAATTTCTCAGGACCTGGCCGATATCCTCAACGAGATGATCGAGGATTGGGGCGTGGAGCTCGACGAGCCCATCGGCGACAGCACCACCCTGGTCGGCGATCTGGAATTCTCTTCCATCGACATCATCCACCTCGTCATGGCCATTGAGGACCATTTTGAGCATCCTAAGATGGGATTCAATGATCTGCTGATGGAAGACGGTAAATACGTACAGGATCTCGAGGTCGGCAAGGTGGTCGACTTTATCGGTTCAAAAATCAAAGGATAAGCATCATGGCAGTGCGCACGCTCTTTATTGGCATGGATGGGGCAACCTTCACGGTGCTCGATCATCTGACAGCAGACCGTCCTGGTGAGGGCGTGGTGATGCCGTTCCTGAAAAAAGTGATGGAGGAAGGTGCGCGCGCCAAGTTGCGCTCTACCCCGAACCCGCTCACGCCCCCCGCCTGGGTCTCCTTGATGACCGGCCGTACCCCCGGTCACCATGGGGTGTTCGATTTCATTCGCGCCGAGGAATTGGGCGATGACGTCTACTTCACGCTCTACGATGCCCGCGACGTGCGCACTGAGACCATCTGGTCGGTTGCCAGCCGTGCCGGGATGAAGGTGGCGGCGCTGAACTTCCCGTTCACCGCGCCGCCACCCAAGGATCTGAACGGTTTCATGGTGCCCGGTTTCATTCCCTGGAAGCACCTGCGCCGCAACACAGCGCCGAAGGAGTTCTATGATCGTCTGAAGACCATCCCGGACTTCGACCCGAAGGAACTGGCCTGGGACTTCGATCGCGAGAAACAGTCGGTGGAAGAACTCAGTGACGAGGATCGCGAACAGTGGGTGCGCTACCATCTGCCGCGCGAGATGCAGTGGTTCAAGATCGCAGACTATCTGATCTCGGAAGAAGCGCCAGAGCTGATGGCGGTGATGTTCGACGGCGTTGACAAGCTGCAGCACCAGGCCTGGCGCTTCATCGATCCAGAACTGGCCGCCAACCTCACAGAGCCCTACGAACTGCGCATGCGCGAACTGTGCGTCGATTATTTCAAGCGTCTCGATGGCTATCTGGAAAAGCTGGTGGCAGCCGCGGGTCCGGATGTACAGGTCTTCTTTGCCTCCGATCACGGCTTCACCACCACTTGGGAAGTGGTGCGTATCAATGCCTATCTGCACGAGAAGGGCTATCTCAAGTGGAAGGACACCAGCGGTACCGATGCGGACATCCGTCGGGATGCCAGCATGTTCGCCAACCTCGACTGGCAGAACACCATCGCCTACTGCCGCACGCCGTCGAGCAACGGCATCAATATCCGTGTCAGCCACAAGCCGGGGGAGAGCGGGATTCATCCCGACGAATACGAGGACCTGCGTGACCGCCTGATCGCGGACCTGCGCGAGTTCAAGGACGAGAACGGCGAGCCGGTCATCACCGAGATCCACAAGCGCGAGACAGTGTTTCCTGGCGAGGCCATGGAGGATGCCCCGGATCTACTGCTGGTGCTGCGTGACCGCGGCTTCGTTTCCATCAAGAACAAGGAGCCGATGCTCGAACAGCGTGAAGAGGTCGCCGGCACGCATCATCCCGATGGCATCTTCATCGCCTATGGGCCTGGCGTGAAACAGGGCGTGGAGACCGCTCGACGTAACATTGTCGACGTCGGCTCGACCCTGCTCTACAGCGTCGGTCTGGATGTGCCCAGCGACTTCGAGGGCAAGGTGCCGGAGAAGATGTTCGAGCCCGAACATCTGGCGAAGCACCCGGTGCACATCGGTGCGGCGACCAACGCGGTCGGCGGCAGCAAGAATGCCGATGACGATATAGGCGAGGACGAAAAAGACAAGATCATGGAACAGCTGCAGATGCTGGGATATATGGAGTGATGAATGCCATATCTGCAGACTGCAGATGTAAAACTCCATTATCTGCAGATCGAGGAGACATCGGCCGAGCCTGAACGTGACCTGGTCATGGTTCATGGCCTGGCCGCCAATCTCGCATTCTGGTATCTGCGGCTGGCACCGCGTTTCGCTGAACATTTCCGCGTCACGCTCTTCGACCTGCGCGGCCACGGACGCAGCGGCCGCCCGCCAAGCGGCTATACGCCCGGGGTGATGGCTGGCGATATGGCAAGCCTGCTGGGTGAGCTGGGCAGGGACCGCATCCATCTCGTCGGCCACAGTTTCGGTGGCCTGGTCGCACTGGCCTACGCACTCCAACATCCCGACAAGGTGGAGAGTCTGGTGCTGGCCGATGTGAATCTCGGCTTTCTGCGCCGCAAGCAACGGATTCAGGACTGGCGCCTGTGGCCCAAGTTCAAGCAGCGGCTGGAAAAGGCCGGGGTGCCGATCAGGGGGGAGGAACGTGAGTTCGGCATCCGTCTGCTTGAACACATGGCGCGGCTGCAGGTCGATCAGCCGGAGCGTGCCCAGGAGTTTCAGGGTGTGCTGTCACCCTTCATGGGCCGGGGTGGGGTGAGGGGTGCAAGGCAGTGGCTGGAACTCATGGACAATACCACCGCGCGCACTGACATCTCTGCCGAGGACGGGATCACCCAGGAGTCATTGCAGCAGCTCCAGGTGCCGACACTGCTCATCTACGGCGAGTATTCCCAGGCACTGCCATCGGCCCAGTTGCTGCAGCGGGTCTGGCCCGAGGCCGATTTCGAACTCATACGCGGGGCGGGACATTTTTTTCCCGTGGCACGACCTGAACTCTTCTCACGTGCGGTAGAGCATTTCTGGAGCCGAATATTTTGAGCAGGCGTGCAGAGCCATTGAGTGCCCCGTCCAGGGAAATCCCGCCGGGGTTGCGACAGGCCGATTTCCGCCCGGTAGGTGTCGGCGGGCTCGGTGACGGCCACAATGCCTACGCCCATTCCATGGCCTGGTACAAGGGGCGCATATTCGTCGGTACCACGCGGGGCAATTTTCCGCTGCTGAAGGCGCGTCTGCCCATCGCCATGACCACCTGGCCGGTCGAGTGCCCGGAAGACCCTTTTTCCATTGATCTGCGGGCCCAGATACTCAGCTACCGGCCAGGGGAGGACGGATGGAAGCTCGTCCACCGGGCCCCGGAGATCACCGGCAGCCATGGCAAGACCATCCCCCGTGACCTGGGATACCGGGCGATGGCCGTGTTCCAGGGGGAGTCGGATATGGAGCCCGCACTCTATGTCGGGACCTGGTCGCCCGCCAAGGGGCCCGGGCCACTGGTGCTGCGCTCGACCGATGGTGAGTCCTTCATCCCTGTCTCCGAGCCGGGACTGGCCGATCTGCCGATCACCACGCTGCGTTCCCTGGTAGCCTTCAAGGGCAAGTTGTACACCACGCCGGCCGGTAGTCGTGGCGGTAACCCGAACGTGGCGGGCACGCCCTATATTCTCGAGAGCAGCGACCCCGCGAGGGGCAAGTGGCGCCGTATCAGCGAGCCCGGTTTCGGTGACCCGGACAACAAGACCGTGTTCGAGATGCATCCGCTGGGTGATTTCCTCTACGCCGGCACCTTCAACGTCAATGGATTCCAGATCTGGCGCAGCCGCTGCGAGGGGCAGCCGCCCTATGTCTGGGAAAAGGTGATTACCGAGGGTGCCTATCGTGGTCCGCTCAACGAGGTGGCCACATCGATGATGGCATTCAAGGGTGCCCTGTATATCGGCAGCGGCATCCAGAATGGCGGCGTGGATCGTCAGAACGGCATCGGCCCAGGTGCCTCGGAGCTCATTCGCCTCAACCAGGATGGCAGCTGGGACCTACTGGTCGGCAGCGCACGTGAGACGCCGGCGGGTGAGAAAAAGCCCCTGTCGGGTTACAACCCCGGCTTCGACAATTTCTTCAACGGCTATTTCTGGCGCATGTGCGAGCACGAAGGCTGGCTCTACATGGGTACCTTCGACTGGAGCCTGATGCTCGGTTACGCGGACCGCACCAGTTGGCCTCCCTCTTTCGAGCACATCTTCGAGGGTGTCGGATCGGTGAATATCAGGGATCATCAGGCGGGGTTCGATCTTTATCGCAGTCATGATGGCGATAACTGGGTGCCGGTGACCACAACGGGACTCGACAATCCCTACAACATCGGCCTGCGGAACATGGTTTCCACACCCCATGGGCTGTTCCTTGGCACGGCCAACCCGTTCGGTCCCAGGGTCTGGCCGCTCGATGGCAATGGCTACGTGGACAATCCACGTGGTGGCTGCGAGGTGTGGCTGGGCGAACACTCTGCCTCGGAGGAAGAAAATGAGTAGACGTGTCCTGCTGGTCGCTTGGTTATTCGTCCTTGCCGTTGCGCCGGGATGCCAGGGCGAGCCGGGAACGTCGGTTACCGGCTCGTTGATACGCAAGGAGCTGGTTCAGGATCAGCGCTCCCGTTTCTATCTTTCAAACGAGCCCGAGGCGGTCACTGGCAAGCAGCCCTATGCCCTGGTGGTCATGCTGCATGGTGGGCTTGGAAACCCGCAGCGAATGGCTGACAAGACGCGGTTCCATGAGACCGTTGCCGGACAGGGCGTCATCGTCGCCTACCCGGCCGGCAGCGGGCGCCTGTCTGATCGCCTGCTGACATGGAATGCGGGTTATTGCTGTGGCTATGCGCAGCGCAAGAATATCGATGACGTGGGTTTCATCGATGCCGTGATCGACGACATCAATGCACGCTTTCCCCTCGATCCACAGCGGATCTTCGTGGTGGGTCATTCCAATGGAGGCATGATGGCCTACCGCATGGCCTGCGACCGTGCAGATCGGGTGGACGGCATCGGGGCCGTTGCTGCGACCATGGATTACGCCCAGCAACAATGTCGTCCAAGACGGCCGGTCACGATCGTTTCCATTCATGGCGATGCCGATCAGAACATTCCCACCAACGGTGGGATGGGCACCAAGTCACGTGCCGGAGTCAGTCACCGTTCGGTCGTGGAAACCCTGCGACTCTGGCGTGACTACAACCGGTGCGAGCCGGCAGCCGGATACCGGGAGATCGGCCAGGCGTCCATGGCGGTCTCGAATTGCCAGGGCGGACGTAAGGTCGTGGATATCCGCGTCCACGAGGGTCCACATCAGTGGGACATGGCGGGAAAATTCGACGTCAACGCAGCCCTGGTCCGGGAACTGGGTATCGTCCCCGCAGCGGCTGGCAGCAGCAAGGGTTTGTCCGACACCGCTTCCGCGCGGCCCTGACATCACGACGTCGAAGCTTGCTGTAATATGCCCAATGCTGCTGGACCCTTTCTCTCACCGGTGAACCCTGGTCATACATGAACGACAAAAGGAAACAGTCAGTCCCTGCATTGCTTCGTCAGGACCTGAGCGTCGTTCGTGAGAACCGGGGTTTCAGGAAGCGCTACCTCATCAAGAACCGCGAGACCGGCGTGGTGGTGGAGCTGGGTGAAGAGGAGTTTTATCTCATCCAGCTGCTGAGTGAAGTCCCCGATCCCGCCGCCGTCAGCCGTGCTTTCCTCGCCAAGTTCGGGAAGCGGATCACCGCCGAGGAATTGGCAGATTTCACGGACTACCTTCAGGAACTTGGGCTAACAGCCGTGGCTTCCGACCGGCCTGTTGCCGCTGAAGAGGAACAGGCCGGGGTGCCTGATGAGGCATCTGTTGATGCCGGGGAGACTCCCGCAAGCGATGCCGCAGGCGAGGACGCGCTGGTGGATCAGCCAGACGCTTCGCCAGACGGAGGTGCACCCACGGAGGAAACAGTTGAGCCTGCCGGCGACGCCACGGCCAGCCTTGTCGATGAACGGCGCAAGTGGCGCAGGGATCGCCGTCAGCGCAAGGGTACGGAGAGACCCTTCAGCGGTGTCGAGCGGCGCCGGGAGAAGACACCAAGGCCTCCGGTAGTAACGGAGGGGGCCAAGGGCGTGGCAGCGGGATCGGCGAACAGGGCAGATGAAGATCAGCAGCGCCCGGCGACTGGGGACGCAACACCGGGCGATTCCAGCTCCGCCGCCGACATCGTCGGCGACGAGGATGCGATCGTCGCAAGACCCGGTGGAATTGCCGGGGAGCCTTCAGCACGACCGGCACTGGATGTGGAAGACGGAGAGGCCGGGTCACGGGCGGAGCCGTCACCACCCTCGCCACGGGAGTCGGCACGCGCGGCGCGCCGTGAGCGCCGTAAGCGTGAGTGGGCAGAGGGTGCAGCCGGTCTCGATGATTCGGTGTCGCCGACGGATACGCGTGACGGCGAGGGGATGCGCAGTGGCCGCAAGCGACGTTTCTGGATTCTCTTCAATCCCGATGGCTTTTTTGAGACCACATCGAACCTGTTCGCGCCGTTTCGTTACCTGGCTTATCTGCTGCCCCTGTTGCTGCCGCTCGCGCTGTTGGCCCTGGCCAACAACAGCGGCCCCCTGCACATTGATATCGAACGCCTTCTGGCACCCGTCACGCTCATTCAGCATCTGATATTCAGCCTGCTGACGGTGAACCTGATCACCAAGCTGGTCACCGGAATGGTGACCCGCTACTACGGCGCGGAGGTGAAAGGGTTCGGTATCATCCTGGCCTTCGGCATCATCCCCCGCTTCTTCGTGACCATGCAGAAGGCGTGGGAGCTACCGCGCAAGGCCCGCCTGTGGGTGTTCTCTGCGCCCCTTATCACCAAGCTTTTCCTGTTTTCGGCTGGCGTGTTGCTGTGGCTGGCGACCCGGCATCTCGACAATGTACTGACCTTCTTTTTCCTCACCCTCTGGATGACCTCAATAGCGTCGTTCACGGTGACTGCCAATCCGCTCCTCATGAGCGATGGCTACCGCCTGTTGTCGACCTATGTGGGGGTCAAGGATCTGAAGGCGATTGCACGACACCGTCTGTTCAGCTGGATCAGGGGCGAGGCCCCTGAAAACCCGGAGCTGAGTACCGCTGCCCTGGTGACATACGCCGTAGCATCGACATTGTTCAGCGTGATTGTCTCCGTCCTGATCGCGTTCTTCGTTGCCACCTGGCTACAGGTCAATCTCCAGGGCGTTGGCATCATCCTCGCCTTCTTTTTCCTGATCTACATGGCCAGGCGTGGCCTGTCATATATGCAGAAGGTCCGTGAAGGCCTGGAGGAGGGCGGTACAAAATCCCAGGCGGCAGGTGGAGATGCCTGGCGGAAACGGATCAAGGTCAAGCGGCGTGGCCTGAATGCGGGACGCACACGTTATCGCCTGGCGATGCTGTTGATACTGTTGCCGATACTCTTCCTTCCCTATCCCTATGAGACGGGAGGGAAATTCACCCTGTTGCCCGCAGATCGCGAGGAGCTCCATGTCGAGGTGGAGGGGCTGGTTGAAGAGGTGCTGCATGATGGCGGTGAACCACTGACAAAGGGTACGGTCATTGCCCGGCTTTCGACCTACCGTATTGAAAAGGAACTCGCCGTCAATGAGGCGCGTCTGCAGGAGACCGAGGCGAAGATTGCTGAACTGCAGAATACACCGACGCCTGAACAGCTGGATCTGGCGGTTTCAGCGGTCGATCTGGCCAAGGTGCAACTGAGGTTCTCACAGGGCGAGCTGGCACGCTACGAGGACCTCTATAAAAAGAAGGCGGTATCACTCGATGATCTTGAGGATGCCCGGCGACGGATGGAGATCGACAAACAGAAACTTATTGAGGCCGAGGCCAAGTTGGCGCTTGTCAAGGCAGGACCGCATCCGGAAGAGATCGCGGCAATCGAGGCAGAAAGGCAGCGGTATCAGGAACAGGTTAACTATTACCGCGAAGAGTTGCGTCGCTCAACCATCGCCATGCCCTTCGACGGCCAGGTGATCGAATTGAACCTACGTCAGAAGCGAGGTCAGTATCTGAAAAAAGGTGACCTCTTTACCGAGGTGGAAAATTCTTCGGTTCTCTTTGCCGCTATTGAGGTGCCGGAGACAGATATCGGCGAGGTTGCCACAGGTGCCGTATCGAAGGTCAAGACCTGGGCCTACCCGGGGCAGCCCTTCGAGGGGGAGGTGACAAAAATCGAGCCTCGTGTCATCGAGCAGCCTTTCGGCAACGTGGTCAAGGTGATGGTCCGTCTGGACAACAGCCATGGCATGCTCCATTCCGGCATGAGTGGCTATGCCAAGATCCGCAGTGAGGAGCGGCCAGTATGGGAGGCATTCACGCGCACTATCGTACGCTTTGCCATGGTCGAGCTCTGGTCATGGATTCCGTGATCATCAGGCCGGATTAACTCAG